>NZ_JAPDUW010000002.1:0-167500 GCF_026015295.1 Segatella copri
CTTATGTGATAAATAATCCTTTGAACATCTTGGATCCAAACGGAGCCGATATTGTCTATGTCAATCTTGGAGGTCAAGAAGTGTATAGGATTAAAAACAAAAATATATACAAGACTTATATACAAACATCTCGTTCTTATACATCACCATCAAAAGGCAATTTGGGGTGGAAAGAAGTGCCAATGCCAAAAATTATCCAAACAAGACCTTCCTCTAATGAAGATGTATCAAGTGAAAAATATCAAAAGAATGATTATTTGATAGCAGCCCGAACGGGTTATTTCAATCAAGCAAAAAATCATGGAATTTTGAAATTATATTCAGAAGGAGGACATGAAATATCTTCTGAAGAAATCAGACAAATTCCTGATTTAGACCCGACTTTAGTAAAAGCTATCTGCATTCAAGAAAGCCATGCCGCCTTGACAAGTTCTGACATTATGACATCTAACAATCCTGGTGATTGGGGTGACGGAAAGTTGAAGAGTGCTTATGGTATGAAGAAAAAAGAAAAAATGAGTGTAACTAATTCTTTGTATTATGGCATTAGAATTCTTGCAACCAAAGGATTCAAAGGTGGTGTGAAATATGATAAAAAAACAGGAGAAACATCATATGAGTTCAAAGGATGGGGAAATGCTACAAATAATTTTAATGGTGGTGGTGTTCGGAATTATCAAAACGATGTTGAAACAATGGTAAGAGAATCTAAACCACGTAAACGATAAATTCCAAAAATAGAAAGTGGATGCATTAAATTAAAAGCATCCACTTTTTATAATAGTAAAAATACGCTTTATGAAAATTGTTACTTTTTGTATATATATAACTATTTGTTTTCTAATTATTGGTTGCCAAAAAAGTACTTCAACTAATAGAGACAACGCCTATGATTCTGTGGAAAAATATGAAACAGAATTAGAAAAATTATGCTTAGAATCGCATAATGGTTCTGTAACATATTCAATAAGAATAAAAACAGAAGACTTAACTAATGATTATGAGTACAAGTATTTAGGTTCATTAAAAATTAAGAAAAATAATTTTAAAGTAATACAACAAAAAATATTGTCAGGTCAGTATCAAGATTCACAAAGAGCGACAGTTTCTATAAGATTGTTCTTAAAGGGAAAATTATATGGAGAATTTACCGGATTGAACAACTTTTACAAGATTAAAATTACATCAAATACTCTTTGTTTATATAATTATGAAACAAAAAGTAGGTCTATATTTGAACTAAAGGATTCTATACCAAATCTATTGTTTTTCCCTTATAATGATAAAGACAGTTTATCAAGTGGAGACATTTTTTATTTTAATAGGTGTCAATAATTTGTGTGATTACGAGAATAGATGATAATATAGTTATAGTTGTATGAAAACATAATTCTTTGGATCACCATATGGATTTTTCTATTTAAAAGATGTTGAATCTATCACTATTTTAATAACTTGTTAGAAAAGCCATAAAGTTTATGCAGGTAAGATTACTCACAATAAAATCAGAAATAGGAACTTTCTAAAACGGATTTTATTGTGAGTGCTTTTTCTTCAATACAGAGAGTAAAATAACTTTGTCAGACTACCGTTCTATAGTTAACACTCTTATTTCCACTCCCAATTTATCCTTTCTTCTTCAGAATATAGTTTTTCATAACCTCTTTTTTGGGTTCGTTACCGAACGAGTCTATCAGAATAATACAATTGCCATCCCTCACCTTATAGAATATGTTGTCACCACTCGAAGGATGCACAAGCATCAAGATATTGCCATCAAGCACTTGGAAGGTACCTCTTAACTTTTCCCGCTCGTTCTGCTTTTCTTTGAATGTCTGTATCAACAGGTAGGAAACTCTTGCCATCCTTTTTCGGTTAAGTCTCACAATCTACACTTTGTCAGCTTTTGGCTTTATTGTCCATTGTTATTATTCAATAATGGTTCTTTCTCTAACAATATGCTGTTTTTACCAAGAAATTACATAAAAGTTGTTATAATATATATAAATATTCGTCTTTAATGCTTCCTGCCATTATCTTTGCCGATTAAAAATGTTAGTGCAAAGCAATAATGAAGTAATAGAAGCGTAAAAAGTAAACAACATGGAACGCAAAGAACAGACCGGGCATATCTGTAGATGGATGGCTTTAGGCATCATGACTGCCATCGTTATCGTAGGATGTACCATTGTAATCGGCCTATTTGAATGGCGCGACAGAAAGGAGATTGAGTGTAGAAATGCAGAACTGCATCAGTGGCGAAAGAATGTGCATGACTTAAACTTGCACATAACGGAATTGTCACTGCTTGGTGAAATGGTTGCGGATTGGGACTCAACAGATGTAAATGAGTATCATTCGCTTCGATTGGAAGTGGACAGTATGCTTGAAGGCATCGCAGGTATTTGTCCGAAAGAAGATTCTGATACGATCTGCCGTCTTCTTGCAGAAAAGGAACAGCTCCTTCTGGATATAAAGGATGCTATGCAGGAATTGAATGCTACTCAAGAAAAGCTGACCGCAGAAGTTCCAAGAATTGTAGAGCAGAATAAGACTGAAAGCAAAAGACTTTCAGCTATGCCACAGCAGGCAAAGCCAAAGAAGCGAGGTTTCTTCAGCAGATTGTTCGGCAAGAAAGAAAATGGAGTAACAACAGGCAACCGTTTAACCCAAACTGAAAAGATGCTCACCAACCTAAACCAAACGGTTGTTGCTAAACATCACCAGCAAAGCCGTAAGGTTGTGGAGATTTTGGATAGTCTGGGAAACAGAAATGAAAGTATCAATAAGCAGTTGCAAAGAGTAATCAGCATAGCTGATGAGAATGTGGATAAAGGCATCAAAGTTCGTGAGCGACAAATCGCAGACTTGGAAGGCAATTACACCTATTATTATATAGGGATGATAGGATTGTTGATATTGGTGTTTTTCGTATTATTCCTATTGGTGTGGCGTTTCGCATTCAAGACACGTAAGAGCAAGGAAGAAACAAGAAAGGTGATGCTGACAGTAACGCATGAGATGCGCAGTCCCTTGTCTGCCATCAAGGATTATGCTCGCAAGATTAGCGGACTTGATGATGCTACGGATGAAAGCAAACGGTATGCCGACTTGATTGTTGACACATCGAAAGGCTTGACTTCTATGATAGACAGTTTCCTGGTTTACTCCAAATTAGCGAATGGAAAGGCGACCGTCAAGGAACGCCCTTTCCGTATGATGGACATTGCCGAGCAATTAAAGATGGAGTATGAACCCTTTGCTGCGAAGAAACAACTGGAATTGAGCGTCAACAATAAGGCAGATGGTGTTGTCAATGGAGACAAGGAAAAGGTGCTTACAATAGGACGCAATCTGCTTTCCAATGCCATCAAATATACGGGAAAGGGTGAGATAGTATTGTCCACAACCTATAAGAATGGTGTGTTCATGCTAAAGGTTAAGGATACAGGAACAGGATTGGATGACAAGCAACAAAAACAAATTTTCAAGGAATTTGCAAGATTGGGAAATGCGGTCACCCAACCGGGATTTGGCTTGGGACTTTCCATTGTCAAGAACCTCGTTTCACTGATGAAAGGAAAAATCGATGTGTCCAGTCACCAAGGGCTGGGAAGTATTTTTACCATTAGTCTTCCTATGGCTACAGCCGAAAAGCAGAATGTGGAACCAACTCAGTATAGAACGAAACGACAAGATTCGTTTACTGTCATTGCCATTGATGATAGCCATGTACAACTGAGTACCATCCGTGAGGCGTTTGCATCAAACGGCATCGTATGTGACACTTGTAATAATGCCACGGATTTATTGGATATGATGCGCAAAAAATCATATGATCTGCTGATAACGGACTTGAAGATGGCTGAAGTGAATGGTATCGAGATTCTGGAAATGATGCGTATGGTGAACGTGCGTAACTCCAAGACCATTCCTGTTGTCGTTATGACAGCAGCACCAAATGTGAGTGAGCAAGAACTGCTTGGCGCTGGATTTGTCGCTTGTCTGTTCAAGCCGATGTCTGACAAGGATTTGATAAACACTGCAAGAAAGTGTGTAAACGGTAAGATTGCAGAAAAACAAATAGACTTCTCTATGTTGCTGACCTACGGCAATGAAAAAGAGACTTTGGAGAATTTCGTAAAGGAAATGACTGACACATTGGGCAGTATCCGTAATGCAGCCCAAGAGGAGAACCGCAAGAAAATGTCCGATGCCATTCACCACGCAAGAAGCTCGTGGATGATGGTACAATCTGACGAGTCTTTGAACTATCTTTTTGACCTGATAGAAGATTCTACATCATCAGACGACGTTATCAACCAAGCGGTTGAGGATGTTTTCGCACATGGTGAGGAAATCATCAAAGCCGCACAAAAGAAAATTGAGGAGGTAACAGCATGAAGAAAGTAATAATCATTGAAGACAGCCCTACATTTTGCAATATGTTGGGCAAGAAGTTGGAGGCAAAGGGATGGAAAACAATCTTATGCTACAATTACAGAGATGGTCTGAAAGCTGTGAGGGAATCCTCTGAATGGGATGTTGTCATTTCGGATATGCGCTTGGGGAATGATAACGGCATCGACCTGTTGGAATGGATGCGTAGTAACGGCTACCAGAATCCATTTATCATCATGACATCTTACGATGAAAGCATGAGTGCCGTGAGGACTATGAAATTGGGAGCAGAAGACTATATACCGAAGAAATTGTTGCTTGATGTAGTTTATGAACGTTTGGAAGAAATCATAGACAAGCAGAAACGACTCGTCGAGTTGAATAACAAGATTGTTTACCGCAAAAGTGAGAAGTTTCGCCGTATATACAAAATGGCAGAATTGTTTGCCAAAAGCGACATGGCTGTTATGATATTGGGCGACAATGGTACTGGCAAAGAACATATAGCGGAAAAGATACATCTGCAAAGCAAAAGAGCCGACAAGCCTTTTGAGGTAGTAGATTGCGGTACGCTTTCTGCAGAACTTGCCGTTTCCGCTCTCTTTGGGCATGAGAAAGGTGCATTCACAAGTGCAGACGCAGCAAGAAAAGGTTACTTTGAATTGGCTGCTGGAGGTACACTGTTCTTGGACGAGATAGGCAACCTGCCGAAAGATGTACAGGCGATGCTGCTGCGTGTGTTGCAATCCAAGAGCTACCGACCATTGGGAGCTATAAAAGACAAAGTGGCTGATGTGCGCATTATTGCCGCCACCAACGAAAACCTGCAAGAGGCAGTTCGGGAAGGACGATTCAGAAGCGACCTGTATTATCGACTTCACGAAGCGGTTATTGAGATTCCACGGTTGCGGGATTGCAAGGAAGATATTATGCCATTAGCTAACTTCTTCCTGAAACTATATGATAGGCATACGGACAAAGAAATAAAATGTATCAGTAAGGAAGCGCAAAGGGCACTTGTAAGCCATACATGGCCAGGTAATGTGCGTGAGTTGAAATCCTGTATCATGCGAGCTATGCTGTTATGCGAGAATGAGATAATAGATGTCGAGGACTTGCAGTTGTCACAATCGGCATTGACAGAAGAGGCTTTGGACTTTGATGAACAAGAACGCAAGATCAATCGAGAGCGTATCTTGTGGGCTTTGAAGCAATGCAATGGCATCAAGCGTGATGCGGCAAAAATGTTGGAAATGAGCCATACTACATTCTATGCCCGTATGAAAGAGTATGGTATTCCTACTAATAAGTTGTAATGGTATAGGAACCGTGTAAGGAAGATTGGACGAGTGTCCGGTTTTCCTTACACTATTTCTGCTTGCAATTTCCTCGTAAAAATCTTATTCTATTGATAAAGTTGCTGATTATCAGGAAATATCATCATCCTATTGTTTAGTCTGTCTTGGAATGGCATAGGTGTTGGACTAATAAATGATGTGCGCACAGAAACATCAAATTAGTACAAACCCATAAAAGAGACAGCAACATGGAATACAACATATTGATAGAGACTGATTTTTTCAACTTGCTGAATGCAGGTCATAAGAACAAAGGTGGTAACGCTTTGGAGAACTCATATCGTGAGTTTATCAAGGTTGTGGTTGATTTATGCAGCACCAACGTGAAGCAAGCGGTCTTTGCACTGTCATACGCAGAGACCGAGCTTGACTTTCATCTGTCAATGCCCCATATAAAGGATTGTTTGGGAACCGTAGGCTTGTATGTGCGCAAGGCTATTGCATTTGTCCGCAGAATGCAAGAGCATGTGTCAGCAACATATCATCTTCATGTGACCACATCCACTCCAGAAGCCTCCCCACCAGTATCATCAGAATCAAAGCCATTAGTAAAATGGACAGGCAATGCCGTTGACCTTGTAGAAATGGTATATGGCATCTGCGTAATGGGAAGCGTGAACGATGGCGATGTGAAGTTCAAGGACTTGGCGCAAGCCATGTACCAGTTCTTCGGCATCAAAGCCAAGGACTGCTATCGTTTCTACACCGACATCAGAAGACGCAAAAACCATAGCCGTACTTACTTCCTTGACAGAATGCAGGAGAAGTTGAACGACAAGATGCGAAAGGATGATGAATTGGAAAGAATGAGACGATAAAAAACGATAAATCCCATATATGTATGCAGGGGCGAGTAACTGAAAGGACAATTCCTAAAAGTTACTCGCTTTATTGTTTATTTCTGTATGAGATGCTTTAAGCTCTCGTCACCTGCGATGCGCTCCAGTTCATCCTTGACAATTTGTTTGACATCCTCCTTGATTTGGTTGTAATTGTCCAGAATAGCTTGCTTCATGCAGTCGTTGCCATCGGCATCCTTGAAGTCGTTAATGATAGGGATAGGCTGATAATGGCTTTCCTCTCGCTTTACCTTGTCGGTGTCAACGACAATCTCGGCATGGAAGATCTTCTGCTCTATGCGCTCGGTGAAGTTGTCGGAAACAGAGCCGACAAACATACCTTGGGTGAGTCCGCTAATCTTGCTTGGCGGAATGAGACTATCCATCTGGGTATTGATAGATGTAGAGACATCCTGACGATTGATGGAAATGGACTGGCGCTTTTGGAGCACCTTGCCGAAACGTTCGGATAAAGTCTTGGCGGTCTCGCCAACGACCTGTCCGCTGAAGATATTACCAACGGTATTGATAACCACCTTTGCCTCCTTGTCTCCATAATCGCGAACCAACTGCGAGAAGTCCTGGAAGCCTAAACACACCGCCACCTTGTTGCTTCGTGCCGTAGCAATCAGATTATCCAAACCCTTGAAATAGATAGTCGGCAACTCGTCAATGATAACGGATGATTTGAGTTGTCCCTTCTTGTTGATGAGTTTCACGATGCGGCTGTTGTACAAACCAAGTGCCGCACCATAAATGTTCTGACGGTCGGGATTGTTGCCGACACATAGAATCTTCGGTTCTTCGGGATTGTTGATGTCGAGTGTAAACTCGCTTGCGGACATCACCCAATAGAGTTGTGGTGAGATCATTCGTGACAGCGGAATCTTTGCGCTTGCAATCTGCCCCGCCAACTGCTCCATCGCTCCACCTTGCCATGCATCCATGAACGGAGATAGGTAGTTCTCCAGTTCGGGATAGCTCGTCAGTATCGGAAAGACATCCTCATATCTGCGATTGAGCAGTTCGATGGCATGGGGAAAGGTACAATACTTCCCGTTCTTGTAGATCCTTAGGTACCAAATGATGGCTGCAAAGAGGATAATCGGACTCTCCACGAAGAAGTCGCCCTGCTTCTGAACCCACGTCTTGTTGAGGTTGAGCATGATGGTGTATGCACTCTCATAAGCATCGGAAATGTCACTCATGAAATCCGGGTGAATGGGATTGCAGCGATGACTTCTGCGAGGATCGTCAAAGTTGATGACATAGAACTGGGGCTTGACCTTATATCCATTCTGATGGTTCATCATGTGGTTGTAGGCAATCGTCGAAAGGTCGGAAAACTTGAAATCATAGATATACATTGAATACCCCTTCTCTATCTGCTGTTTGATGTAGTTGTTCACGACAGCAAAGGACTTACCACTACCCGGTGTACCTAACACGATGGTCGCTCGGAACGGATTGACCACGTTGATCCATCCTCTCTGCCATTTCTTCTTGTAATAGAATCGTGTTGGCAGATTGACGGAATACTCGTTCTCCATGAGTTTGGTTTCCTGCATGAAACTCTCGTTCTCATTATTGAACACATCCTCCATGAGGTTGTGTTTCAAGAGTCTGCTCATCCAGAGTCCTCCCATCAACAGGCAGATATAACCCGCTGTCATTGTAAAGATGTACAGCGTGGCATTGCCAAAATGTGATATAGGCAGAAGCAATATCCACCAGTTGAGGAAGAACAGACAGATACCAACGGCAAGAACCGTAAAAATCTTGTTCCAACTCATCTTCTCTGCCTTCACGCCCTTGGTTCCCAGACATGAGAGCGCCAGGAGTAAAAGCGAGAACAGCTTGGTGTAGAGGATAGAATGAAACAAGCCGCCTGTACGGTTGAAGTTGATCAGGATTCTGTCAACAACCCCGATTGTCACTCCCCACATGCGCATTGCCTCATAGCAATACCAATATACATTCATAATTGCGAGTATTATACTCACGGCACGGAGAAAATCCATTATTTTTCCCAATGCTCTCAAATCGTCTTCTTGTGCCATTGTTTTTCTGTTTTGAAGTTATACCTTGATAATACGATTAAAGGTTTCTCCCTTTTCGTTTCTTTTTCTTTCTGCGTAACTCTCTATCAAATGCTGCTTCCTGTGCCTCGTTGGAAGAACCATTCCCTGCCATAAGTCCAAGACCGCTGCCGTACTCATCGAACAAGCCAGAACCATGATATTCCAGTTCCGGCATTGTGCCATCTTCCTTCGGGATGGTAAGTGGTATCGGCTGCTCATTCTCGTAAGGCAAGGTGAAGTGCTCCTGCAGGGCATTGGCAGAAAGATTCTTTCCAAGCCTTGAACCATTGAAAACGCTTTGGGTGCGGTGATCAATGAATGTTGCTCCGTAGATACGGCCGTCAGCTGTATGGCGGAAAACAACATCAATGCCCTTTGCTTTCAGCAACTCAACGAACTTATCCTTATGATACGTCTGTTTCAAGACAGCTTCCACGCTATGACGGGTCATCTCGGAGAGTTTCTTGTCCTCCTTGAACTTCTTGGTAGAATAAGCGAACCGCTTTTCTATCGCCTCTATACCGACAGATTTATCAATCTTGGAAGCCTTGAAAGGATTTCCAACCTTATTGCCCTGTCCGTCCGTGGCAGAATAGACAAAACCATGATACTCACGACCGCCAACTTCGCCTCTGACTTCCTCCAAGGATATATTATATAAGGAAAGAAGTGCACGGTACTCGCCCAATGACTGGAACCTGTAGGTAGCGCAGAGAGATTTTACTGTGTTGGCAACCTGCTTCTTCACATTGCCTTGGCTTACATCCACCTTACGAAGTGGATTGTCTGCCTGGCGTTGCTTGCGGTCTGCCTTGTGGAGATTGTACTTCTCCTCCAAGTCACGGGTGATAGCCTTGCTCTTATGGTAGTTGTATCGGCTATCCAAGCACTTGCCGTTTTCATCCACCCGGATGGTTACGATGTGCATGTGGTGACGGTCAATGTCCTCATGCTTGTAGACCATGTATGGCTGGTTGCCATATCCCATGCGCTCCAAGTATTCACGGGCAATATTCTCCATCTCCATATCCGTCAGCACATCATCAGGATGCGGATTCAAGGATATATGCACTACAGGCTTCTCTGTTCTGATGTGCGGAGAAAGGTATCGCTGGAAATCACGCAAGGCATTGGCGATGCTCGTCTTTCCAGAACAATCATCAAAGATCTTGTTTGTAGCCAAGAGTTTTCCTTCTTCCTTGTTAATCTTCTCACCATTGTATGCCAGTGCACCATACAATGAACTTCCGAAACTTATCTTTGCGACCATCTTTCCTCAAACTTACGGGTTAGTTCAACAATCTCACGGGTAAGAGAGACCAGTTCCCTGGTGCAGTTCTCCAGCTTATAGAGCAAAGCCATCGCCTTTTTCTCTGAGAAATGACAACGGAGTTCCTTGACAACCTGGTTGTAGTTGTTGCCAATCATTCGGTACTGCGAGTGAAAAGAAGAAAGCTTGGTGTAGTATTCCACCAGTGTCTTGTCCTCGCGCAGCACCTTGAACGGCTCGCCGAAGATGCGTGCCTTGGCAAAAACAGCCTTCGCCTTCACATCAGTCTGCTCATACATGACGAGGAATTTCATCCATTCGTCATCGTCGAACCGAAGCATCACATGGTGCGACTTCGGGTTCAGCTTGGGGATTCGTCCCCCTCGTTTTCTTTCTGTGTTCATATAAAATGGATTAAGTGGTACATGCGGCAATAATGGAATTGCACAAACTATCGTCAGATTGGAACATGGGGAGCCCAACTTCGGAGAGGCTACCAACCCGGCAGGGCAAGGTCTTTGGAGAGTAACTCCAAAGGTTTTGAGTAACTCAAAACATACCTTGCTATGTCTTTGAGGACATAAAAATCCGCTTAGGGTGGATTGAAGTTAGCCTTCGTAAGAAGCTGTCCCCATCCCGAATGGAGGCTGTTCGGGAAATCCAGTCCTTTGCGGAGCATCAAGCCTTAGTTCTTCTCGGAACGATATGGATGCGCCATCCATCGCTTTGCCTTTCGGGTGCAAAATTACGGCTAAAATAGCACCCTTGAAACAGATGCACCCCAGACAACCACTGCAACTATCGGCAACATGCTGCCACAGGATTTGAAAACCATTGTTTTTCGGAAAAAGCGTTGTTACTTTGCAGCCGTAAACATCGAACTAATGATTTGAAAATATGATGAAACAAGCATTTGTAGAAATGAATAAACCTGTCATTATTGCAGTATCGCCTTGCATCAATGATGCGCTACTGACGTACAGACTTACTGATTCACTGTCGTACTGTCGTATGGAAATGATGAAGCACTGCAATGGTTCAAGGTCTCCATAATGGAGCAATGACTTATTGACATGGACACTTATGTGTTCATATCATTAAATTGGCAGAAAATCATGGAAGTGAGTTATCAACAAATTAAAAAGTTAAAGATATGAGTAAAACAAGATTTGTAGCTTTTGCAACACAGAAAGGTGGAATCGGAAAATCCACCATCACAGCTCTTGTAGCCAACTACATTCACAATGTTAAAGGTTTCAATGTAGCAGTCATTGACTGTGACGAACCACAGCACAACATCGCAGACCTGCGTGATGAGGAAATGGAACTCATCAAGGACAGTGCTTATTTCAAGGCACAAGCTTGTGAGCACTTCAAGAAGTTGGGCAAGAAATCCTACTGCGTCATGAGAAGCAATGCGCTCAATGCGCTTGATGACGCAGAGAGGGTGTTGGAAGATTCGGAGGTTGAGCTGGACTTTATTTTCTTTGACATGCCGGGAACAATCAAAAGCGAAGGTGTCTTGAAAACATTGTCTCAGATGGATTACATCTTTGTTCCTATCAGCGCAGACCGTTTTGTGATTGAAAGTGCATTGGGCTTTGTCCAACTATTCAATGATAACCTAATGACTCCCGGTTTGGCAGTCACCAAGGAACTTGCCTTTTTCTGGACGATGGTTGACAAACGAGAACGCACGAATTTATATGAAGTGTATGAAGGAATGTTTGCTTCTCTCGGCTATTCACTTCTCAATACACGACTTCCAGACAGCAAGCGTTTCAGAAGAGAACTGTCGGAGAATCGAAAGGCTGTGTTCCGTTCCACCATCTTCCCCGCAGACCCGAATCTGTTGCGAGGAAGTGGCATCAAGGAATTGTCTGACGAAATTTGTGAAATTATAAAAACATAATGCCTATGGTAAGCAGAAAAATTAACACCGATGCAATAGATGAAAGTCTGCTCATTGCCTCTGTTGGCAAGAGCAAGATAGGCACGACAACGGCATCCATCCTTAATGGAGCCTCTCAATACCAAGTGAGGGATACCGAAGAGAAAGAAGAGGGTGAAAAGAAAAATCCACGTTCACTGATGGATAAGTCTGCAGCCCCACGCAAGCCATCCAAGGTTTCTTCTGAAAGTTATGATGCTGCATTTCTCAAACGAAACGAGATAAAGACTCGTCAATGCGTTTATATCAGTCGTGAGATACACAAGAGAATTTCGAGGATTGTCAGTGTGCTCGCAAAGCATGAGTTGACTGTCGGTGGTTATATCGACCTTATTCTTGAGAAACATCTTGAAGAGAACCAGGAAGAAATTAACGGCTTACTAAGAAAAGAGATAGATGATTGGAATGTGTGACTAAAAATGAACAACATGACAATGGAAAGTATATTCATGATAGTCTTGGTTGCATTCAATGTCTGGACTATCTATTTTTACAACAAGTTGCTCCTTGAAGTTGCGAACAATAAGGAAGAAGAGGAAAAGCCACCAATCGACCCTATGGCACTCGTTGGCAAAAGCCTTTTCAAAGTGTCCCAACTGCGAAAGAAAGAAGAAACGGTACAGAAGCAAACTGAGTCAGAGCCTGTGTCTGAGAATGACGTGACATTCGAGGATCCACCAAAGAACACGGCAAGGATTCCTGATGAACTACTGGATGATGTGTTTACAAATGTCCGCATAGAAGATGTCGGTGTGAAGTATTCAGACGATGAGGACGATGCCGATGTACCGCAAGCAAAAGGAACAAGTTTTGAGGACATAGATACAGCCGTGAAGACGGTCAAGGCTTCAAAAGCTACGGACAAGGAGAAACGACATGCAGGAAAGGTCTTCCACGAGATGGATGGTAACCAATTCTATGAGAAATTCATGGAGAACAGCAAGGAGTGCAAGAAAAACATTCATGATTTTGTCACCTTCTACCTGCAAACTCACAAGATAGAAGAAATATCCAAGTCAAAGAAGGTGTTTAAAGTGCCAGACAGCATAGAGGACTTCAATATCCTCGATTTTGTATAACAATAAAAAATGAGAATTATGAAAAGAGCAAAAAAGACTAATGTAACGAACGAGAGATTTGCACATGTTGGCAAAATATTCTCAGAAATGAATCGCGAAGAACTGCAAGCTAAATTTGCAGAAAATGCCAAGGTTATCAAACGCAAATTAGATGCGTTGATGAAATTGCATATGTCAGATGTTTAATAAAACTGTCAGGATTAAATTCCAAAAGTCAACAAGTATTTCAATATCTTCGGTTTTGTATAACATTAAAATTAGAGAACAATGAAAAGAAACAGAACAAGTAAGAATGGTGAGACAAAAGAATACATCAGTATTCAGTCCACTGTAAATGTAACAGTGTCATCCCAAGCTGAAAAGAAAGTTGGGTATATAGACAAGTTTATGTCCAAAGCTGATTTTACCGCAAGAAATGGTAAACAGGTATGCATCAAAGAAGAGACACATGAGCGCATTATGAAGTTTGTGAATGTGGTTGGTAAAGGACAGGCTACTGTAGCAAGTTTCATAGACAACATCATCAACGAGCATTTTGCTATCCATGCTGCCGAAATCAAGGCTGCATTTGATGAGGGACTCAAGGCATATCGCCTCTAACAATAATTTTAAAGTACACCAATGAAAAAGAAAGACTACGGCTAAAATCTCAGCTCGCCACTGAATCCACAAGTCGGCATCATGCCGCATGAGTAAACAAAAGTATCAATCGCCAAACGGGATCATCCAATCCCCAAGGCACAGACAAAAAACGATTTATGAACAAGAAAAACAGAATCATTCTTCTCGCTGCGATGATTGTCGCAGCCGTATCACAGACATTCGCGCAAGGCAACGGACTTGCAGGTATCAACGAAGCAACAAGTATGGTGACCTCCTACTTCGATCCAGGCACGAAGCTCATCTACGCCATCGGTGCCGTGGTGGGTCTCATCGGAGGCATCAAGGTGTATGGCAAGTTCTCGTCTGGCGACCCCGACACGAGCAAGACTGCCGCAAGCTGGTTCGGAGCCTGCATCTTCCTCATCGTGAGCGCAACCATCCTCCGCTCGTTCTTCCTATAATATAATTAAGGTATAAGACTTATGGCTGACTACCCAATCAACAAGGGCATCGGTCATTCGGTTGAGTTCAAGGGACTGAAGGCACAGTACCTCTTCATCTTTGCAGGTGGACTGCTTGCCGTCTTTTTCCTTGTGGTCGTCCTCTATATGGCAGGTGCGGACCAACTGGTCTGCATCGGCTTGGGTCTCACGCTCGGATCATTGCTTGTATGGGGAACATTCCATCTGAACAACAAGTATGGTGAGCATGGACTGATGAAGTTCCTTGCCGCCAAGAGCCATCCACGCTATATCCTCAACCGAAGGAAAACAAACCGGATGTTCAAACATAAAAAGAAAGAAGAATGAGAAATATCAGAAAATCAAGCACCCTTGAAAGCAAGTTCCCGTTGCTTGCTGTGGAGCAAGGCTGCATCATCTCCAAGGATGGCGACATCACGGTCGCCTACGAGTTAACGCTCCCCGAAATCTTCACGGTTACATCGCAGGAGTATGAGTCGGTACATGCCGCATGGTGCAAGGCTATCAAGGTGCTGCCCGACTACAGCATCGTACACAAGCAGGACTGGTTCGTGAAAGAGAACTACGAACCGGACTTGCTGAAAAGCGATATGAGCTTTCTGTCAAGAAGCTACGAGAGACACTTCAATGAGCGTCCTTACCTGCATCACCAGTGTTACCTGTTCCTCACCAAGACCACCAAGGAGCGTATGGCACACCAGAGCAATTTTTCCACCTTGTGCCGTGGGCATATCATCCCCAAGGATATCAAGGACAAGGAAACGGTCGCAAGATTCCTCGATGCCGTGGAGCAGTTTGCAAGAATCATCAATGACTCCGGCTATATCTCCTTACGCAGACTGATAGATGAGGAAATCACAGGCACGGAACGGACAACCGGGCTTGTAGGTAAGTACCTCTCGCTTTCCACGGAGAACGTGCAATGTTTGGAGGACATGGAATTGTCTGCAAGTGGTATGCGTATCGGAAACAAACACCTATGCCTTCATACCTTGTCGCAAACGGAAGACCTTCCCACGGAAGTATCTACGGACAACCGCTTTGAGCGACTGTCCACTGACCGAAGTGACTGCCGACTTTCCTTTGCCGCTCCAGTTGGTTTGCTGTTGTCCTGCAACCATATCTATAACCAGTATGTATTCATAGACAACAGTGACGAGACCTTGCAGAAGTTTGAGAAGACCGCCCGTAACATGCACTCGCTGTCAAGGTACAGCCGACAGAACGCCATCAACAAGGAATGGATTGACGAGTATCTGAACGAGGCTCACTCACAAGGCTTGCAGTCTGTCCGTGCCCATTTCAATGTTATGGCATGGGGTGAGGAGTTGGAAGAGTTGAAGCATCTTCGCAATGATGTGGGCAGTCAGTTGGCAAGCATGGAATGTGTGCCACGCCACAACACGGTGGATTGTCCGACACTTTTCTGGGCTGCGATACCCGGCAACGAGGGTGATTTTCCGTCAGAGGAGAGTTTCTATACCTTCATTGAGCAGTCAGTGTGCCTCTTCACGGAGGAAACTAACTATATGGATTCTCCCTCACCGTTCGGCATCAAGATGGCAGACCGCATCAGTGGCAAGCCGCTGCACATTGACATCTCTGACCTGCCGATGAGAAAAGGCGTGACAACCAACCGCAACAAGTTCGTGCTCGGACCCTCGGGAAGCGGGAAGTCCTTCTTCATGAACCACCTCGTCAGACAGTATTACGAGCAAGGCACGCATGTGGTCTTGGTCGATACGGGAAACTCCTACCAGGGACTCTGCGAGATGATCAACAGAAAGACAGGCGGAAAGGACGGTATCTACTATACCTATACGGATGAGAGTCCCATATCATTCAATCCCTTTTTTACCGAGGATAAGGTCTTTGACATCGAGAAGCGAGAGAGCGTCAAGACTTTGCTCCTGACACTTTGGAAGAAGGACAACGAGCCTGCCACACGAGCGGAAGAGGTTGCCTTGTCAAATGCCGTGTCGCTCTACATCGGTAAACTGAAAGAGAAAAGCGACATCGTGCCGTGCTTCAATACTTTCTATGAGTTTGTGGGAACGGAATACCGCAAGGTACTGGAAGAAAAGAAAGTCCGTGAGAAAGATTTTGATATAGACGGATTTCTCAACGTGCTGGAACCTTACTACAAGGGTGGCGAATATGACTATCTGCTTAACTCCGACAAGGAACTTGACCTGCTGCACAAGCGGTTCATCGTTTTCGAGATTGATTCCATCAAGGACCATCCAATCCTGTTCCCGGTCACGACCATCATCATCATGGAGCTGTTCATCAACAAGATGCGCCGCCTGAAAGGCATCCGTAAGATGATAGTGATAGAAGAAGCATGGAAAGCGATAGCTTCGGCAAACATGGCTTCCTATATCAAGTATCTCTATAAGACGGTCAGAAAGTTCTTCGGTGAGGCGGTTGTGGTGACGCAGGAAGTCGAGGACATCATATCCTCCGCTATCGTGAAGGACAGTATCATCAACAACTCAGACTGCAAGATACTCCTTGACCAGAGGAAGTTCATGAACAAGTTCGAGCAGATACAGTCATTGCTCGGATTGACGGAAAAGGAGAAGTCGCAGATTCTCTCCATCAACCAGTCCAACGACCCGTCACGTCTCTACAAGGAAGTATGGATAGGACTTGGCGGAACGCAGTCGGCAGTATATGCCACAGAGGTGTCCACGCAGGAATATCTCGCCTATACGACTGAAGAAAGTGAGAAACTGGAGGTAAGGGCATTGGCGGAGAAACTCGGTGACGACATGGAAGCTGCCATCCGACAGCTTGCAGAGGACAAACAAGAGAACAAGTAAATTCATTATCCACTTAATCCAAAAGTAAAAATGAGAACAAAAGTAATCATGACAATCTGCCTGTTCCTGCTGATGGTAGGAAAGGCAAGCGCACAGTGGTCTGTCATAGATCCTACCAACATTGCGCAGAGTATCATCAACTCGTCCAACAACATCGTCCACACGTCTTCGACGGCTCAGAACATGATCAACAACTTCAAGGAGACCGTGAAAATTTACGAGCAGGGCAAGAAGTACTACGATGCGCTGAAGTCGGTGAACAACCTCGTCAAGGACGCACGCAAGGTGCAGCAGACCATCCTCATGGTGGGTGACATCACGGACATCTACATCAACAACTACCAGAAGATGATGCACGATGACAATTTTTCCGTGGAGGAACTCTCCGCCATCGGCTTCGGCTACACCAAACTGCTGGAGGAAAGCAACGATGTGCTGACAGAACTGAAGAACGTGGTGAACATCACGACCCTTTCCATGACGGACAAGGAGCGAATGGACGTGGTGGAACGCTGCTACTCGAAGATGAAGCGTTACCGCAATCTCGTGAGCTACTACACCAACAAGAACATTTCCGTGAGTTATCTGCGTGCCAAGAAGAAAAACGACCTCGACCGCATCATGGGACTCTACGGCAAGTCAAACGAGAAATACTGGTAGCCTATGGATTTCGAGAATCTTCACCAGATACTGCGTTCCCTGTATGACGAGATGATGCCGCTGTGTTCCGACATGACGGACATTGCCAAGGGACTTGCAGGACTTGGGGCGCTGTTCTATGTCGCCCTGAGGGTTTGGCAGTCACTGTCAAGGGCAGAGCCGATAGACGTATTTCCGCTGCTCCGTCCGTTTGCCATCGGACTTGCCATCATGTTCTTCCCGACCATCGTGCTCGGTACGCTCAACAGCGTGATGAGTCCCATCGTGCAAGGTACACATTCCATGCTGGAGACACAGACCTTCGACATGAATGAATACCGGGCGCAGAAAGACAAACTGGAGTATGAGGCGATGAAACGCAATCCGGAAACCGCATACCTTGTGAGCAACGAGGAGTTTGACAAGCAGCTTGACGAACTCGGCTGGTCACCCGGCGACGTGGTGACAATGGCAGGAATGTATGTGGAGCGTGGCATGTACAGCATGAAAAAGAGCATCCGTGATTTCTTCCGTGAACTGCTGGAGCTGCTATTTCAAGCCGCTGCACTGGTCATAGACGTGCTGAGGACATTCTTCCTCATCGTCCTGTCCATCCTCGGACCGCTTTGTTTCGCCATATCGGTATGGGACGGATTCCAGTCCACGCTGACGCAATGGTTCTGCAGGTACATACAGATTTATCTCTGGCTACCCGTTTCGGACTTGTTCAGTACCATCCTTGCCAAGATACAGGTGCTGATGCTGCAAAACGACATCGAGGCATTGCAGAACGACCCGAACTTTTCCATTGAGGCAAGCAACGGTGTTTACATCGTTTTCCTCATCATCGGAATCATCGGTTACTTCACCATACCGACCGTGGCGGGATGGATCATACAGGCAGGTGGCGGCATCGGCAACTACAACCGGAACGTGAACACGGCAGGCTCACTGGGCGGAAGCATCGCAGGAGCAACGGCTGGAAATGTGGCAGGACGTGCCGGAAGGCTCATCAAGAGCGGATTTAAGAAAATATAGTCATTCATGAACAATACAACGAAAAGAAAAATGGAATTCAAGTCATTGAAGAATATCGAGACCTCGTTCAGGCAGATACGCCTGTTCTGCATCGTCCTCGTCATCGGTTGCGCTGTTGTTGCAATATGTTCGGTGGTGTTCGCATTCCGATTTGCGGAGAAGCAACGCGAGAAGATATACGTCCTTGATGGAGGCAAGTCACTGATGCTCGCTCTCTCGCAAGACCTCTCACAGAACAGACCTGCCGAGGCAAGGGAACACGTGAGACGCTTTCATGAGCTGTTCTTCACGCTCTCTCCCGAAAAGAGTGCCATTGAGCACAACGTGAAACGAGCCTTGCTGCTGGCAGACAAGAGCGCATACAACTATTACCAGGACTTTGCGGAGAAAGGTTTTTATAACCGACTCATTGCAGGAAACATCAACCAGTCGCTGCAAGTTGACAGCGTGGTCTGTAACTTTGATAACTACCCTTATCAAGCCAAGACCTACGCACGGCAGGTGATACTCCGAGAGAGCAATGTGACGGAAAGAAGTCTTGTCACCGTATGCAGGTTAGTGAATGCCACACGCTCCGACGACAACCCGAATGGTTTTACCATTGAAGGTTTCACCATTGTGGAGAACAGGGACATCAGTACAGTAGAACGATAAAAATAGCAAGAATGGAAAATCCGATTAAGACAATCCAAGAAAAGGTGAATGGTATGAAGGGAAGACTGCGTGACAGGCTGGATTCCCTTCCGCCAAGGGTGAGACTGAAAGTCGTGCTCGTCATGTTCGGCTTGTTTGCCCTCTGTAGCCTTTACATGATAGGTTCAGCCATCATCAACTTCGGAAACGGCAAGACCTCAAATATAGAGGTTGAGCATATTGAGAGTGTAAAGTTGCCCACCGACAAGGGGCAGCAAGTGACCAACCTGAATGAATTGATACATGGAGAAAGAGAAGAATGACAAGATGGAGCCGGATAAGGCTCCAAAGGAAAAGAAGCCTTTGACAGAGGAACAGCGTATCAAGCGTAACAAGATGATTGCCATACCATGCATGTGTCTCGTCTGCGCATTGGTGTTATGGCTCATCTTCAAGCCGTCTGCATCAGAGGGTGAGAAAGGCAGCAAGGGATTCAACATGGAAATGCCCGATGCGGAGAAGACAGATGTGGAGGCGGACAAGCGCAAGGCATACTCCAAGGAGGATTTTGCCAATAAGCAGAAGGAAAAAAGCAGAGCTATGAGCACCCTTGGAGAATACATGCCAGGTATTGATTCGACTGCTACACGGCAAGAAAAGGACTTTGACCTGATGCAGTCTGGGCAGCAGCCAACAAAGGAAGAAAGGAAAGAGGCGGATGCCATCCGCTCGTCTGCCGAGGCATACCGAACCTTGAACACGACCTTGGGCGGTTTCTATGAACAGCCACAGCAAGGGGGAAGCAGCGAAGATGCTGAGTTGAGAAAACGTCTTGACGAGCTGGAGGCAAGCATGATGCAGCAGGAAAGCAAGCGTTCCAATATGGACGAGCAAGTTGCCCTTATGGAGAAGTCCTATCAACTTGCGGCAAAGTACATGCCTGGTGGAAATGCCAATGCGGCAAGTCCTTCATCAGCAGAAACTGCAACAGAGGAAAACAAGGAAGCTGTCACCAAGGGCAAGAAAGCCAAGGTTTCCCCTGTAAGGCAAGTGCAAAGGCGTGTAGTCTCGTCCTTGAACCGCCCCATGAGTAACGGGGAGTTTGTAGCCTCTTACTCGGAAAAGGCTTCGGCAAGGTTCAATACCGCCATCGGAAGAGGTGGTGTTTCCGACAAAAACACGATTTCTGCCTGCATCCACGGCAACCAGACCATAACGGACGGACAGGCAGTAAGGTTGAGACTGCTGGAAGCCATGCGTGTCGGCAATAGGGAGATACCACGAAATTCTGTCATTGTCGGAGTGGCACGATTGCAAGGCGAAAGGCTTTCCATAGCCTTGAAGTCCATTGAGCACAACGGCATGATTATCCCGATAGAGCTTGCCGTTTATGACAATGACGGTCAGGAGGGCATCTTCATCCCGAAGTCGATGGAGGTTGATGCAGCCAAGGAAGTCGGTGCCAACATGGGAAGCTCGCTGAACAGCAGCATCAACATTTCCTCCAATGCCGGGGCACAACTTGCCTCCGACTTGGGAAAAGGTGTCATACAAGGCGTGTCGCAGTATATCTCCAAGAAGATGCGTACCGTCAAGATACACCTGAAGGCTGGCTACAGGGTCATGCTCTACCAAGAGGAAGATTAGCCGAAAGGCAACAACATTTATACCACTTAATTCAAAAGTTTAATTAAAAGCAAACCAAAATGAAAAAGACAACAATCATGTTCGCCATTATGCTGGGCGTAGCCTGCACTGCATCAGCGCAGAAGACAGGCAAGAAAAAAGCGCAGAAGTCTGTAAAGACTGAGCAAGTAAGCAATGTTTCTTCCGACCAGAAAGAGAAACTGACCTTGACCAAGGAGGTGTATCCGCAGAAGGAAGAGAACAGCAACCTCTATCACGGCTTGACCAAGAAGCTGACCTTCGACCGCATGATTCCACCTCATGGTTTGGAAGTGACTTATGACAAGACGGTTCATATTCTCTTTCCTGCCTCTGTCAAGTACGTTGACTTGGGTTCAGAGGACCTTATTGCTGGCAAGGCGGACGGTGCAGAGAATGTTATCCGTGTAAAAGCAGCCGTGAAGAACTTCAAGAAAGAGACCAATATGAGCGTCATCACGGAGGATGGCTCATTCTACACCTTCAATGTGAAGTATGCCAAGGAACCACTCATGCTCAATATCGAGATGGCGGACTTCATCCATGACGGTGAGGCGGTGAACCGTCCGAACAATGCGCAGGAGATTTATCTCAAGGAGTTGGGCAAGGAAAGTCCCATGCTGGTACACCTCATCATGAAGTCCATCCACAAGGAGAACAAACGCAAGGTGAAGCACATCGGCAGCAAGCGTTTCGGAATCCAGTATCTTTTGAAGGGCATCTATGTACACAGTGACTTGCTGTATTTCCACACAGAAATCAAGAACCAGAGCAACGTGCCGTTTGACGTGGACTATATCACGTTCAAGGTGGTGGACAAGAAGGTGGCGAAACGAACCGCCATTCAGGAGCAGGTGCTTCTTCCTGTCCGTGCCTACAACTATGTGGTGCGTGTGGCTGGCAAGAAAACGGAGCAGACGGTGTTCTGCTTGCCGAAATTTACCATTCCAGACGACAAGGAGCTTGTCGTGGAGATGAACGAGAAGGAAGGCGGTCGCCATCAGTCGTTTGTCGTGGAGAACAGTGACTTGGTGCGAGCTTTGACAATCAACGAACTTAGCGTGAAGTAACGGATGAAAAGAAGAAACATTGCAATCATGGCAATGCTTGCCCTCACCGCAGGGCAGGCATTCGCCCAAAGATGTCTTCCTCAGATGAAAGGCATTGAGGTGAAGGTCGGCATGGCTGACGGAGTGTATAACGGCAAGAAGTCCTGCAAGGCTGGCTATTATGCAGGTCTCGGACTTTCGAGCTATACCAAGGGTGGTGACAAGTGGACGTATGGGGCGGAATATCTGCAAGTACATCAGCCTTACCGTGAAACTTCCGTTCCAATAGCACAAATGACGGGCGAGTTCGGTTATTCCTACAACTTCCTTTCCGACAACAGTAAGACGGTGCTGTTCTATATCGGAGGTACGGCACTGGCTGGCTATGAGTCCGTAAACTGGGGCAAGAGAACCATGTCAGACGGAGCGACCTTGCAGAACAAGGGAGCGTTTATCTATGGCGGTGCCGTGGCATTGGAAACGGAAATATACCTGTCGGATGCTATAGCTTTGACCGCTTCCGTTAAGGAAGGGCTTGTTTGGGGCAACAGCACGGGACATTTCCACACGCAGTTTGGTATTGGCATGAAGTTCATCATCAACTAAAACAGTGAGCCTATGGACATCAATGAAATCAAACAAGTGCCTATCGTGGACTTTCTCTATATTCTCGGCATTGAGCCTGTCAAGCACAAGGCTTCGGGACTTTGGTATCATGCGCCATACCGCAACGACCGCAATCCTTCGCTTCGGGTATCAACGGACAAGAATGTCTGGTATGACTATGGCATCGCCAGAGGTGGTGACATCTTCAACCTCGCAGGGGAGTTCATCAACAGCAATGAGTTTGTAGCACAAGCCAAGTTCATATCTGAAACGCTTGGTGGCAGTTTCCCGACATCGTTTCAGCATTATCAAAGAACAGAAGAAAAGGCTGTGAAGGCGAAAGGCAATCCCTTTAGTGATATTGTGGAAAAGGCATTGAGCCATCCTGCACTTCGGCAATACTTGCGTGAGCGTGGCATATCGGCTGACGTGGCGAGCCGTTTCTGCTGTCAGGTGGAATACCGATACAATGGCAAACAGTTCTTTGCTGTCGGTTTCAAGAACAACAGCGATGGCTACGAGATACGCAACCGCTTCTTCAAAGGTTGCGTGTCGCCAAAGGACGTCACTCTCATTGGCAGGAACAGCAACGTCTGCCATCTGTACGAGGGTTTTATGGATTTCCTCTCTGCCGTCATGCTCGGTATAGGTCGTGGTGAGGATCATATTATCCTCAATTCGGTGGCTAATATGCAAAAGGTGCATCATCTTTTAGATGGCTATGCACAAGTGTATTGTCACTTGGACAATGACGAAGCTGGCGAGAATGCCTGTGTCGAACTGCAAAAGCGATATGGCGATAAGTTCATTGACCATTCGCATCTATACACAGGTTACAAGGACTTGAACGAGTACCTGATGAGCCATAAGACAAGAAAGTAACAATCATTCAAAAACATCAAGACAATGAAGAAGAACAATAAAATCAAGAAATCAGTGAGCGTATTGGCATTCCTTTTCGTGTGTGCCGTGTCGGTAATCCTTTCATCGTGCAGCGATGAGCTGGACATTCAGCAGTCGTATCCTTTCAAGGTGGAGACGATGCCTGTGCCAAAGGACATTGTGCGTGGACAGACCGTTGAAATCCGCTGCGAGTTGAAGGCGGAGGGAAAGTTTGACGGCACCATCTATACCATCCGCTATTTTCAGCATGACGGAAAAGGCTCGTTGAGAATGGAGAACGGAACGGTGTTCCAGCCAAACGACCGCTATCTGTTGGAGAACGAGAAGTTCCGTCTTTACTATACCTCGGCAAGCACGGAGACACAGACGCTGACAGTGGTGGTGGAGGACAACTTCGGCAAGTCATACGAAGTGGAGTTCAACTTCAACGATACTGATGAGGAGGAAGAGTTTGCGAGAAGTGCCAACAAACTCGGTAGCGTATGAGGTTGATGATATTGTTAGCCTTGCTTCTTGTATCGGGCAGCTTGTCTGCCCAGACGCAAGGGGCGATAAAGCGAGTTCGTCATGTGTCACGTTTTGAGTTGGCTGTCGCCTGCATCAAGAAGTACGAGGGTCTGCACGGACCGAAGCATCATCCTTATGTCGGATATGGGCACAAGCTGTTGCCTGGCGAGCGGTTTTCTCCAAGAATGACGGAACGGCAAGCCGATGCATTGCTGCGCTCTGACCTCAGAAAGCTCTGCGCCATGTTTCGTGACTTCGGTCGTGACTCGCTGCTCTTGGCTGCACTTGCCTACAATGTGGGATGTGGAAAGGTGATGAAAAGCCGGATGTATGCCAAGATGCGAAGTGGCAACAGAAACATCTATCGTGACTATGTGGACTTCAAAAGGTGGAACGGAAAGATAGTGCCTTCCATCGAGCGAAGAAGAAAAATGGAGTATCTGCTCTTGTTTACTCCATAGAATAAGATTTTATAAAATAGGACAGTCCTTTTGATTGGGGACTGTCCTTTGTTCTTTGCAAGCATCGCAGATAAGGGCAAGACGGTTTCTTTGCCACTTTCTTTTCCGCTCCTCGGCTCATGATTCCTAAGACATCACCAAATTTTTGAGAGCTTTTTTGTGTTAAAATAAGCAAAATAGCCCCCAGAAAGCATATAGTCATACCTACCCCTGTAGCAGAAGAAGACATTTTTTGACTTTTCTGTTACAAAAAAAACGATACGGAACTCTTTCTTTTAATAGCTTTTTGCTCGATTCCTAATTAGTTATCCGTATCTGTCCTCACAAGACTATAAGAGACAATGGTACATTGTCATAGTTCACTTGCTTTGGACTTTTCAATATGTAAGTTCTTTCTGTCGTCAGAGGTGTTCAACACTTCCCATTTTCTCTTTTGCTTGCCTATGGCAAACATTCTGCAAATGAGCTTAAACTTGACGGCATTCAATGCCTTACGCTTAGTATCAGAATCTTTTCTGCCTCCTAACTTTCGATTATAAAACATTTGCATTTCCACATCGTACTCAACAGCTCTCAATGCCGCCATAGACAGGTCAGCTTTCACTTGACCGTTACAGTGTGCGGAAGGTCGGGCACGCCATTTCACACTGGTACCAGAAGTGTGACTGCATGGAGCTACGCCAACATATCTCGCATATTGCCGAGCTGTGTCAAAAGCGGTAAAGTTTCGTGTGATGGCAATTATGTTTGTTGCATTGACAAAACCAATTCCTGGTATCGTCAACAGATTCTGAAAAGTGTCAAAGACATCTTCCTCCTTGGACATTAATTCACACTCTTCCTGATCTATCTTCTCAATGTCATGATTGAGCTTTTTAATGTAGCTCTCATACATGGCAGAATCCTCTTTCGTTTCAAACATCTGCATTCGGTTCATAAAGTTTGTCCGTTGCTCCACAAGGAACTTACGCTCATTGACAAGTTGCTTCAATTGTTGCATAGCCTTGCTTGGCAACTTGTATGGCTTGGCACATTCCGTGCCATCATAACGATAGAGGAAGTCAGCTATCTTTGCAGAGTCATTCTTGTCTCGCTTATCTATTGTCCCCATAGGATGATGTTTTACTATACGTGTACTAAGCATACAGAAAGAGTAATTCTTGGACGTGAGGAATTTTTCCAAGTCCAAGGAGTAGCAACCTGTAAATTCCATGCCAAACAGGGCTTGGGAAAGTACCACACGGCTCTTTTTGAGCCATGAGCACATATCGCCAAATCCCTTGCGAGTGTTGTTGAACACCTCATGAGGGAACATTTTGATGTTGGTGTCCTCACGAAATATAGATACATCTATGACATTTTTAGAGATGTCAATGCCTACAAATGATTTATTTTTCATATCTTTGCACCGCTTTACGAAAGGAACTCTCTATGTCAGGATAAGCCAAATCTTTTAAAAGCTGGGACGGACAGCTAATTCCCTAAAAGGCACTGAGTCTGACATTTCGGGCAGAGGAGACTATATCAAGGGAAAGGGCTTTGCCTAAGATTAAAAAGTTCACTACCTCTGTCTGGAGTTCCTTCCTTTTGAGGATTCCTCGCAAAGGTAGTGCCAAAAGCAACCAAGAGACTCTATCATGGTATAGTGATGGTCTTAAAACACTGTTAGTTCACTCCTGGTTGCTTGTTTTTCCCATTTCGATAATTGTCCGTCTCCACATACGGAGTACCTCGTTTTATAACGGCAAACATACGGAGTATCATCTTAAACTTGATTGCATTAAACACTATTCCACTGCATTTCTCCTTTCTCTTGCGTTCCCAGTAATCTCTGATGTTCGGAATGTGCTGCATGCAAACCAAACAGGCAATGGACAAATCTGCCTTTGCCTGTTTAAAACCTTTCTTAGAGACTGACGAGCCTTTTCTCACAGATGTACCAGATTCTTTCTTGAAAGGAGCGACACCAATATAGCAAGCGTATTTACGTGGGTTATCTATTGCCATGAAGTTTTCGGTCAAGACAATGGTTTCAAGTGCGACAACACGCCCAATACCAGGTATTGATGTCAGCAGGGAAAAGTTCTTGCTGATGTCCGCATCTTCTTTTATGTACATGTCAATTTCATTGTCTATGCCTTTAAGTGCATCATTGAGCGTTTTAAGTTGCCCATTCTTACGTTCCACAGACAAATCTGTGTCATACGCACATATATCATGAAGCTGCTGCTTGTAAAGGACTGACTGCTTGACTGTCTGCTTGCGTTCCGCCAAAAGCCTCTTCAACTTAAAATATACAGGAGAAGG
This sequence comes from Segatella copri, assembly GCF_026015295.1. Lineage (NCBI taxonomy): Bacteria > Pseudomonadati > Bacteroidota > Bacteroidia > Bacteroidales > Prevotellaceae > Segatella > Segatella copri. The sequence continues at coordinate 26,698 of NZ_JAPDUW010000002.1, forward strand.
AAGTTTTGATGGGTTGCGAAGAATCTTTCTGTGGTTCTGCTCACAGTAAATGGCTATGCGGAAAGAATCAAGCTCGTCAGTCTTGATGCGGTCGAGCGAACGCAGTCCATCATCCAAGTCTGGCTCAAAGCGATGCATCTTGCGAGGTTCCACCATCCTATAAATATAATGTTTCTCTTCCAACCACAGTCTAAAGTTTTGGGTGTAAAGTCCTGTATATTCCATACAGAACAAGACTATATCAAACCCCTTGCTTACCTTTGCCACCCATGAACCAATTTTCTTGAAACCTGCATTGTTGTTGCTCACCTTTATATGGGCTTTCTTCCAATCAATGCTTTCTCCGTCATAATAAGCAAGGTCGAGAGTCTGCTTTGAGACATCCACGCCTATGTAAAGTTCTTTATCCATAATTTTGACATTTAATAGTTAAATGGAATCAAGAAAGTTGGCTGGATTATATAAGGACTATGACATGAGAAAGGGCATACCTTGAAAGAAAGATAGTTCACCTTAACACCCATTAACCAAATATCCTAACTTGATTCCTGGGTGCAAAGGTAAAAGAAAGAAAGTGGCGGAACGAATTTTCATCGCTCCGCCGATATGGATTTCATGTCGTTGCAACCATTCGTTGCTCTATAAGTCTTGCATTGCTGTTCACCAAGTTGATGATGTCGGCATGGTGCTCGGTGTCCTTGTTCTGTAGTCCGTGGCATTGTACGACTTTCATCTGTTCGAGTGAAAACTCCACGGTCTCAACCCTTTGTTCGGCTATTCTTGCAGAGAAGATGATGCAGTCGGGATTGAGTGAGTAGTTTGTACCGCTGCCTACGCAATGGTGCATCGCCTTACCCTCAAGAACGTGCTCCCTGACGCTTTCAAGCATTCTCACCACGATATTGCCGTCCGTGAACATCAAACCGAAGAAACGGCTCTTCATTTCCTTGAACTTGTCCTCGTTCTTCAATGCCTTGCGTATCTCCTCCTCGGTGCGCTCCTTTTCTTTCTTTGCTCTGATTTTCTCGGATATTCTGTCGTGCTCGGCTTCAAGGTTGTCGGGACAAATGTAATGTGGACTTCTGATGTCCTTGCCCATTTCTACCAACATACAGATGTAGTCCGCCCATTTGCCGATGTCTGTAATAAGGTAATGGTTGCGGTTGGCTATCTTGTAGGCATTCCAACAAGTTTCCAAGTGCCGTGGGTGGTCTATGAAGTGGCGGACGTGTCCGTAACGACATTGTTTCATCATCGTTTCGATGCGGTGGTCTGTCAGCATCGCCTTGAACAATGTAAGCGGTTCGATGCCGTGAAACGCTCCGTCAAAGCCGTTGCGCCATATCTGAGGAATGACTTTCATATCGGGGCAGACCGGAAATGAAGCAATATGCTGATAGGTGGTGTTGTCCCTGCGCAGTTCAATGTCGGAGTCGTAGCAGAACGTGTCCATATAGATACCCATTGTGCGCTTGCGTGCCATAACCTCCACCTTGCCTTTCTCGTTCATCCAATAGCGTGCCACCTCCCAACAAAAGATGTCTGCCTTTTGTCCCTTGCGGTAGTAGGCTTTCATCTGATATGCTCGCATAAGTTGCAGTCCCTTACGCTCGGTGAGTACGCTGAAATAGGTAGAAGACATTGCCTTCTGTCGCTTGGTGCGCTGCACTTCCAACTTTGCCTTACACTTCGGGCAGACACATTTGTCCGCATCATCGTCCGTAGTCCAAGTGTGTCCGCAGTCCATGCAGGTGGTCTGTCCGTGCTTCAACTGAAAGGCATAGTGGTCAAGACATTCACGGAATGCCCATTGCATTTGCGCTCCCTTGATAGGTCGTAACCCCTTGTTTGAGGTTACGACTTGCTTCTGATATTTCGTTCTTGGTTTCATAACGTGTCGAATAATGATGGTTGGTGTACTTCTGCTTCCGTTCTCTGTGAGGTGCGCTTGGCGGTATCTCTGTTACGCATCTTGTTCATCTGCTCTTGCTGATATTGGCGGATGGCTTCCTGTCTTGCCTGTGCCTTCTCCTCCTCTGTGAGTTCGATGTGGTGGTTAACAGACACTTGGCAGTTCAATGGTTTTCCTACCTCGACGTCCTTCTCCTCGTAGTAGTGGATGGCTTGCCCATATATCTCGTCATCGCAAAAGCCGTTGCAACCGCTCTTCTGTACCCAATTAAGGATATAGGTGACGCAATCGTCTATGTTCTTGTCGTGGTTGTCATACTTGGCTGCAAAGAGTTCGTCCTCCATTGCTCGCTCCTCCAAATAGGCTTGTATGGTTCTCTTGAAATATTCTGTAGTGTTCATATCTGATGTTGTTAAAGGGGTTGTTACTCGTGATAGATGATGTCGCAGTCCTCAACTTCTGTAGGCAGTCCGAAGAACGGATAATGGCTGAAGTAAGGTTCTGTGCACATGTCCTCGTTGTATCTTGGACTTACTATCTCAATATTGTTCTTGCGTATGGCTTCGTCCACCATACGGATTTCTCGTCAGTCAGTCCGCTTGCATCGCCATTGATGATGTAGCAGAGTGCCCATGTAGGTATCGCTTCAATGCTTCTGTTCATATCGCTTGCTCATTAAATGGTTTGCTTGATTAGCTCAATCGTATATTTCGGGTTCACCTCGTTGAAGATGAAGTCCACGAAATCACGTCTTGCGTCCTTGTTCAACTCTCTGTAGATGTCCTTGAATGATGTGATGTTACCATTGATGTATGTGTCCACCATATACTCAAAGATGTTGTCCACCTCATAATATCTGCACTGCTGTGATGCTGTCTTTGAATGTCTTTTTGTTCCCATATTCTTGTATGCTTAAAGTGTCAATAACCAAATGAATGTTCCAATCAGTACCACCATAGAAAGAATGGAAATGATGATGCCGAAGATGAACTTCACAATTCCCAATATGACTTCACCGACCATGCAGAGAGCCATATATCCCAACCAAGCCACCAAAGTGATGAGGGTTGAGCCGACTGCGGAGAGTAATCTCCACCAAGTCTGTGTTATGTTGATGTTTGTTGTCATATAGCCTTGAATTAAATTTATTTGCGGTTCCAGGAACTGAAGGGAAGTTCTCGTTTCTTCACCTTTTTGTCGCTCCCTTTTCCGACATTTTTTTTGCGTCTTCCTGTCGCATCGGTCGTTTCGTTTCAGGTGCCTTTCAAGGGCGGCGAGGCTGGAAATACAAGGTTTTTCTGAAAAAGAATGACTAAAAAAGCAAAAAATAGCAGATTTGAGCTTTTGTTTTGAGTTTCAAGTGGTTGTGGCAGTCGTTGGCTTTTTGTGGCATTCGTGAGGAAATGCGAAAATGGCGGATTTGAGAAGTAGAAACGCTTTCAAGTCATTACCTCAAAGAAACGCTCTAATAAGCATTTTTAACGGCTTCGGTTTTTACTTCTCAATTCTGCACAGGTTGTGAATTTGCCATGCAACTCTCATGATTTAATTTTGCACAGAACAAAAAGCAAGGAATTATGAGAAGTACATTCAAGACAGTCTTCTATGTAAACGGAAGCAAGGAGAGAAACGGAATTGTCCCTATCATGGGACGTGTGACAATCAACGGAACTATCGCACAGTTCAGTTGCAAGCTGAGCGTGACCAAGGCGATATGGGATGCCAAGGGCAACAGAGCCAAAGGCAGAAGCAAGGAAGCCAATGAGGTGAACTTTGCGCTTGATAACATCAAGGCTCAAATCGCTAAGCATTACCAACGGCTTTCCGACCGTGAGGCGTTCGTTACCGCTGAAATGGTGAGAAACGCATATCAAGGCATAGGTACGGAGTATGAGACATTACTCAGAGCTTTTGACAAGGAGAACGCAGCCTTTGCCCAACGCGTGGGAAAAGACCGAGCTGTCCGAACCTACCGCAAGTATCTGACGGTAAGAAAGTACGTTGCCGAGTTCATCAAATTTCAGTACAAGCGCAGCGATATGTCCATGAATGAGCTTACCGAGGAGTTCATCCGTGATTTTTGTCTGTATTTGAAGAATGTCATTGGACTCACGCAATCTACCATTTGGATATACTCCATACCATTGAAGCATATCGTCACGGCAGCACACTACAACGGCAAGATACAGAGAAATCCGTTTGCCATGTACCACGTTGACCCAGACCACAAGGAGCGTGAGTTCTTGACAGAGGAAGAATTGGACATATTTGCAGGAATAGAGTTGGAAAATCCCAACTTTGCTTTTGCGAGAGACTTGTTTATGTTTGGTTGTTGGACAGGTATCTCTTTCGTTGACATCAAGAATCTTACAGAGGACAATGTTGCCATTATAAGTGGGTCTCCATGGATAGTTTCTCAGCGTCAAAAGACAGGCGTACCATTCAAAATTAAACTGATAGATGCAGCCATACAGATAATTGAACGTTACAAGCCATTGAGAAAAGATATGCACTTGTTTAATATTGGCTCACTTGACATGGTAAACAAGCGTATAAAGAAAGTGGCAAAAATGTGTGGCATCAAGAAGCGAATTTCATTTCATGTCTCCCGGCATTCGTTCGCAGTTTTGGCTTTAAACTACGGTATGCCGATAGAGAGTGTAAGCAAGATACTGGGACATACGGACATCGCCACAACACAAATTTACGCAAAGGTGACAAGTACTAAATTGGAGCATGACATATCAGCTTTTGAAAGTCGAATCAAGGGGCATATGCCGACAATGGGGGGAATGGCATGAAAAGGACTGTAATCACCGTGGACGGAAATGGAATGTTATCCATTCCGTCCAACTTGAAAGACTTGTGGATGAGCGAGAGCGAATTGGTGGATATGCTCCATGTCACCGCCCCGAAACTCCATGCTGTGATAAGGTCGATATACGAGGAAGGTTTGTTGCCCATGTCGGAGGTACAACAGAAACAGGAAACCTCCAAGGGCATTTGGCAAACGATGTATGGTTTCCCGATGGTTGTTGCCCTTTGTTTCCGTATAGGCTCTTATGGTGCTGTTCGGTTTCGGGACACCATCATGAAGAAGTTGTACGGGGCAAAAGAGAAAAGTAGTGTCATTGTCCTACAATTCAGTGGAGGAACAACCGCCTTTAGCTGAATGTACTCTTGCTTGTTGGTTTGTTTGTCGCTGTCGTACTGTCGTGAATAAGTACTGAAGCATATACTTTGCTTGTTGGGGATTTGTCATATTGTATAAAAAACTGACAAATCCCCATATTTTTGTTGATTTGTTGAATATACAGAAAGTCGTATTGAATATCAAGTATTTATGGCTCTACATACTCTCAACAAATATCTCAACAAAAGAAAGGTAATGATGGAAAGAGAAGCCCTCAATGTCCATGTCTATGTTTCTCTTTTGCCCAGTGATTTGTTGTGTCGAAACTTTTGTTGAGAACTTGTTGACAGGTTTAGTGTTTGATTTTCATAGCAATACCATATCTCTTCAACTGCTCATCTGAAAAACGCCCAACACTTGTTCCGCTGTAAAATGTACTTGTGGATTATTGGCTACCGCTCTATTCTCCGAAATGATTGCTGCAACGTTCCTTGGAGGCTTTGCGCCTCCAGCCACTTGGGCGAACCTCCGCAGTGTTTTAGCTTTTACCTTTGCACCCAGGAATCAAGTTAGGATATTTGGTTAATGGGTGTTAAGGTGAACTATCTTTCTTTCAAGGTATGCCCTTTCTCATGTCATAGTCCTTATATAATCCAGCCAACTTTCTTGATTCCATTTAACTATTAAATGTCAAAATTATGGATAAAGAACTTTACATAGGCGTGGATGTCTCAAAGCAGACTCTCGACCTTGCTTATTATGACGGAGAAAGCATTGATTGGAAGAAAGCCCATATAAAGGTGAGCAACAACAATGCAGGTTTCAAGAAAATTGGTTCATGGGTGGCAAAGGTAAGCAAGGGGTTTGATATAGTCTTGTTCTGTATGGAATATACAGGACTTTACACCCAAAACTTTAGACTGTGGTTGGAAGAGAAACATTATATTTATAGGATGGTGGAACCTCGCAAGATGCATCGCTTTGAGCCAGACTTGGATGATGGACTGCGTTCGCTCGACCGCATCAAGACTGACGAGCTTGATTCTTTCCGCATAGCCATTTACTGTGAGCAGAACCACAGAAAGATTCTTCGCAACCCATCAAAACTTCCTTCTCCTGTATATTTTAAGTTGAAGAGGCTTTTGGCGGAACGCAAGCAGACAGTCAAGCAGTCAGTCCTTTACAAGCAGCAGCTTCATGATATATGTGCGTATGACACAGATTTGTCTGTGGAACGTAAGAATGGGCAACTTAAAACGCTCAATGATGCACTTAAAGGCATAGACAATGAAATTGACATGTACATAAAAGAAGATGCGGACATCAGCAAGAACTTTTCCCTGCTGACATCAATACCTGGTATTGGGCGTGTTGTCGCACTTGAAACCATTGTCTTGACCGAAAACTTCATGGCAATAGATAACCCACGTAAATACGCTTGCTATATTGGTGTCGCTCCTTTCAAGAAAGAATCTGGTACATCTGTGAGAAAAGGCTCGTCAGTCTCTAAGAAAGGTTTTAAACAGGCAAAGGCAGATTTGTCCATTGCCTGTTTGGTTTGCATGCAGCACATTCCGAACATCAGAGATTACTGGGAACGCAAGAGAAAGGAGAAATGCAGTGGAATAGTGTTTAATGCAATCAAGTTTAAGATGATACTCCGTATGTTTGCCGTTATAAAACGAGGTACTCCGTATGTGGAGACGGACAATTATCGAAATGGGAAAAACAAGCAACCAGGAGTGAACTAACAGTGTTTTAAGACCATCACTATACCATGATAGAGTCTCTTGGTTGCTTTTGGCACTACCTTTGCGAGGAATCCTCAAAAGGAAGGAACTCCAGACAGAGGTAGTGAACTTTTTAATCTTAGGCAAAGCCCTTTCCCTTGATATAGTCTCCTCTGCCCGAAATGTCAGACTCAGTGCCTTTTAGGGAATTAGCTGTCCGTCCCAGCTTTTAAAAGATTTGGCTTATCCTGACATAGAGAGTTCCTTTCGTAAAGCGGTGCAAAGATATGAAAAATAAATCATTTGTAGGCATTGACATCTCTAAAAATGTCATAGATGTATCTATATTTCGTGAGGACACCAACATCAAAATGTTCCCTCATGAGGTGTTCAACAACACTCGCAAGGGATTTGGCGATATGTGCTCATGGCTCAAAAAGAGCCGTGTGGTACTTTCCCAAGCCCTGTTTGGCATGGAATTTACAGGTTGCTACTCCTTGGACTTGGAAAAATTCCTCACGTCCAAGAATTACTCTTTCTGTATGCTTAGTACACGTATAGTAAAACATCATCCTATGGGGACAATAGATAAGCGAGACAAGAATGACTCTGCAAAGATAGCTGACTTCCTCTATCGTTATGATGGCACGGAATGTGCCAAGCCATACAAGTTGCCAAGCAAGGCTATGCAACAATTGAAGCAACTTGTCAATGAGCGTAAGTTCCTTGTGGAGCAACGGACAAACTTTATGAACCGAATGCAGATGTTTGAAACGAAAGAGGATTCTGCCATGTATGAGAGCTACATTAAAAAGCTCAATCATGACATTGAGAAGATAGATCAGGAAGAGTGTGAATTAATGTCCAAGGAGGAAGATGTCTTTGACACTTTTCAGAATCTGTTGACGATACCAGGAATTGGTTTTGTCAATGCAACAAACATAATTGCCATCACACGAAACTTTACCGCTTTTGACACAGCTCGGCAATATGCGAGATATGTTGGCGTAGCTCCATGCAGTCACACTTCTGGTACCAGTGTGAAATGGCGTGCCCGACCTTCCGCACACTGTAACGGTCAAGTGAAAGCTGACCTGTCTATGGCGGCATTGAGAGCTGTTGAGTACGATGTGGAAATGCAAATGTTTTATAATCGAAAGTTAGGAGGCAGAAAAGATTCTGATACTAAGCGTAAGGCATTGAATGCCGTCAAGTTTAAGCTCATTTGCAGAATGTTTGCCATAGGCAAGCAAAAGAGAAAATGGGAAGTGTTGAACACCTCTGACGACAGAAAGAACTTACATATTGAAAAGTCCAAAGCAAGTGAACTATGACAATGTACCATTGTCTCTTATAGTCTTGTGAGGACAGATACGGATAACTAATTAGGAATCGAGCAAAAAGCTATTAAAAGAAAGAGTTCCGTATCGTTTTTTTTGTAACAGAAAAGTCAAAAAATGTCTTCTTCTGCTACAGGGGTAGGTATGACTATATGCTTTCTGGGGGCTATTTTGCTTATTTTAACACAAAAAAGCTCTCAAAAATTTGGTGATGTCTTAGGAATCATGGCATTAGATTTATGCAACCTATACCGAGGACACACAGCGCACATAACACACTCGGTATAGCTTACGAAATAAAACGACAATATACAACTACTATACTTGGCAAATTGCGCACAGAATATTATTACCTTGTCTTTTGCAAACTTCAAGAACAAAGCAGGTCGTGTCTGTTCCCTTGTTCTTTATCAATGCAGCAGCTTTTGATGTTTCATGCAAATTGTGAGATTTAAGGTCGGCAATTTTGGATTTGGAGAATCGAAAGACAAGAGTGTCGATTATTATGTTTGGAGGAGGGAGCGAGGTTATGTTTTGGGAACCCCAAAACGCCTCGCTCCACCATGAGGGCGGAGAAATTTTGCTCCCAACGGTTGCAGAAAGTGAGTGTACCAACTGTAGGCAGTGCATAGAAATATGTAAATAGATTTGTCAGGTGTAGTTTATTCTTCCTTTATTTGCACAAAAGTATGTTTTGAGTGTTATAAAAAATAAAAAAATGCACTATTACGTTGATACTTTTGTATTTTTGCACTCAGTTATCTTGGACAGCAGAATTTGAAACACTGAAAATCCGTAATCTGTCTATATGTAAAATCTTTAAATTTGGATTATTATGACTAAGAAGTTTTGGTTAATAGCACTCATCGTAGCTTGCACTGTTGTATTTGGCAGTTGCGATAAGTCTGAGGAATTGAGTGTTGAGCAATGTAAGTTGGATATGAATCTATTCAACCAAACCTATACTGTTAATGATGAGGGGTGCTGTGTGCTAAAAGGGAGAAAGCCAATAGCAGCAGAAGAAATACAGAGTAAGGTCAAGGGCTATGGTTGGGAGAGTATTGCCACTTATGAGGTACAGGAAAACGGAAAGTTGAGCAAGGAGGAATTTTGGAAAGACAGATTTGGTGGCAGCCCTACACACTTTTGGTTTGAGACATCACAGCAAGCTTTTAGTTATTTTTATAGTGATGCCTTGCCAGCCTTTTGTTTCAGTCGTGTATCATGGACTTATGACATGGACAAAGGCTTCATACTGTTTGGCAGCAACAAGCAGACAACAGACAGCAGATACATGCAGATTCTTAAGCTTGACGAGTCGAATGGCAAGACCTTAATGTACACCATACAAAAATTGGGAGCGACGAGTGATGGCAGCAATGGTTACAAGTCTATATATGGCATGATTGTATATAAACGCATGACCGAAACCGATTTGGAAATGATGAAGAAAAGTTACACGTATGATACGGATATTGACCGTTCTGTTCCCGACAACTGCAAGTTTAAGATTAAGGCATACTATGCAGAAGACGACAAAGACAACACAGACCCTGTGTTTCAGACCTTCTGCCTTGTAACATTTGAGCTTACCGATGAATATGGTTTCAACTCTTCAGATAATGCCTATTACAACTACTACGATTCAATTACTTGGACGAGTGATTGTCGTGATATGCCAGATAGCTTTGGAATCATGGAACGTAAGACAAACTGTTTGAATACTTCCTATTGGTGGAGCACATACTTCTTCACGCCTCATGACAATACTATTGTCTATGCCAATGGCTATAAAGATGGCCGTATTGTCTATCAAGCCCGAAAGAGGCTCTATTTGGTGAATGATGGATTCTTTGGTTACGATTGGGATAACGTAAGGTATAATTCCAAGAACCCCGAACTAACAGAATATTGCTTGCTGGACAAGAGCCGTGAGTTTATCCTAACTCCACCTACTGCCTACAAAGAAGACATTACAAAACCGTATGCAGAGTTACGTATTGTACTGAAAGGAGCAAAAGACAAAAACGACAAGGAATATATGTTAGGCGTGCTTGAACGTGAAAGAGAAGGTCTGTTGAAGATTATGGACCAGTACTATGAAGCACATAGTACTATAAAAGAAACAGAAAAGGCTTCGCTGTGTAAAACGTTTAAGGCACTACCCGAAGATGCTGATATTAAAGCATATTGGCGTACAAAACATTCTCGCATGGTACTGATACTTAAAACTGACGGGGAAGACCCTATAAACAGTGAATACTATGTGCATGCGGAACCAATTAAATGATAAATAAGTTTAATGTGGATAACGCAATTGAATGTAGCTTATATAACAACAATAGTCATAAGGCGAAGTTAATCTTTGTTTTATGACTATTGTTTTTTGCACCAACATAGTGTGGTTTCATTTTTATTTTGTATTTTTGCAACTGTAAAGAGTTGTTAGGCAAAGCAAACATATGCATATTGCAGAAGTTGTGACTATTGCCAAGTCATTACCTCTATTGAGGTTGAACACTTATAAATCGCTCATTTTAAGCTATTCAGCAGATTATAGAAGAATTTTTCGGAAAAATACTACCCAACGGTGTGGAGATTTTTTCGAAAACCGAAGGCTCGACCTTTTATTTCCAAAGCCCGCTGCCATACCTTTGCACCTGCACGATAACGGTTGATGCCAAAAGGAAAGACCATGTGGAGGAAAGAAAATCAGAGCGGCAAATGAAAATAGAAACTTCACGGAAGTTTTTGGACTGTACGATTATCGCATACCCATTTCTGAGAAATGGATACAACTTCGTCTTACAAACGTCTTGAAAAATGGAAATCGCATACAAAAATGGCACATCCATCAGAGAAATTCCGGTGAAAGAAGAGTATGGCTTGTCCATGCTTCTTGCATCGGGTTTTCTCCAAGGCTGTGCAGCCAAGCATGAAAGTGGTCGTTGAGGTTTACATCAATGACTTCTTTCTTGCGGTGGAGTATGCAAACAAAATGGTACGGCAAATCAAGGAATGGTGTTTCTTTTGATCGGTTAGCCTGCAACCGACAAAAAGAAGCACTTTTCCTCATGCCGTACTACTAAGACATGAAAGGGTGGCGTGCCACTGTTTCATGTCGTTTGGATTGTGCGATAAAAATGGGACTGCGAGTTGTGGCTATAAAAGTCAGCCGTTGTCAGCACGGCAAACAAAGAAAAGTCCTTGGCAGTATAGTCTTGAAGTATTTCAAGGCATACCGCCAAGGATTTTTCTTGCCGTGCCATAGTCGGAGGAAGTTAGTCTGAGGTACGAGGACTGTCTTTCTGCGACGACGGCTGACTTTTATACAAAACACACGAAAGAATGAGAATATACAAACGAAATAGACCATTCAAAAAACAGAAACCATTGCCACATAAGTTTGAATGGATTGAAATGGAAATAGCAAAGAATAGAGAAGAATATGGTTTAATGAAAACAGATTTATCCAAGCAAAAAATCGAGGATAAAAAATCTTAAAACATTCTTTATCCCCGATTAAATATCGTACCTTTGCAACCGAAAGAGTTCTTTGGATGGTTATGCAAATCACAGCAGGATGCTACATTCTGTTTATTTCTAATTCGTAACCTCTTCTTTTTATGAGATAAAAACTTATCTCATTCTCAATCACTTATAAAAAATACGTACTTTCATAATCTAAAACAAATACGTTTTCCGAATGCTATTCTTGATTGTTGTATTGTAGCTTATGAGGCGATGTTTATAGCAAGGATGTTGAAATAATAGAGAATATTACGATGGAACGACAATATAACGAATTGCAGAAAGCCTATACAAAGGAGGTTTTGGCAAGTATGATAAAGGTAGATATACGCACCAGGTTCCCTGAACCTTGTGCAAGTATGTATTGCCAGCAGTTTGATAATTTCAAGAACGTTGCAGATTTCTTTGAATTTGCAGCCAAGTTAATGAGGAGATAATATCATATTTATAACTAGTCTTTGCTTTCTGCTGAAAGCATGCAAATAAGGCTTAAGATTAGGTATAGAAAACATTGCATTAAGGCGGTCCCATCCCGCACAATTTGGCGAAGACCTTTGATGGTCCGCCAACCTTAGAACGTAGCGGTTCCGAGCACCGAGTAGGGCGGTTTCCTTCTTCTCGCCTGAGGTTTCTGTCCCCCGCTAACGGGGGAACCGAAGGGGGTGTAAAGACCATTGAAGAAGACCGAGATGAGAGGTGGAGCCTTCCTTAAGGGTAAGGAAGGACGGGTAGGTTTTCGAAAAAAGTCTTTCCTTGCAGGAGAGACGGAGAGGTAGAAAAAAGCCTTTATCAACAAGGAAGGACGGGATGATTATCAGGTGTATCTGTCATCATCACAAAGGTTGCAACCAAACGAAAGATGGAGAAGGCACCACGCAAATCTATCTCAATTCCATCAAAAGCTCAGCAGTAGATGATGCCAACGCCAAAATACTGGCAGCCCTATAAGCCACAAAAAAGAATAAAAAGAGGGATTTTGTAAAATGAACCAAAATGAACCATTTTTCCTGAATCTTTACATGAGAGATACAGAAAAACCGAAAACTTTCGTTCAATCAACGACTTAGGAAATTATGTACGAAAAGAATAGTAAAATAATGTTGATTTTCGTAGAATGATATTAATTTTTTAACACGCATAATTTGCTAGTTTCCAACAATTTTCGTATTTTTGCAAGGAGATTCTGTGTCTCTTATATCGAGATTCAGATGAACGTCATCAAAAAACGAACTTGATTCGCATGATGAAAGAGACAAATATACACTCACAGGTTACGTCCACTATTGCAGGGGACGACGGCGAAGCCATGGCAAAAAGTGAAGAATATGTAGCTGAAAATGGTTTCGTAGCAACAGATCTGACGCACTTTGGAAAGACGTATCATGATAAACTCCTTTTAGCCAGCAATGCCAGCCAAAAGGAGTTATAAGAGTTAATCAAGGCGGTGTCGAGCAGCCCAGCTTCCAGCATCCAGACACGGACACTCCTTTGGAGTAGTCCCAGGCAAGTCCCGATGGCCCACAATCTTCGCTTTCGGAAAGAGAATCTTCAGATTCCTGAAAAGATCAATGAGTCTCGTTTCCTGCTCAGTTGTCATGGTGTTGCAAGGCTTGCCTTGCTCATCGAGCCCTCCCTCATAGCAGATGCCGATAGAGCATCTATTATAAGGTCTGGCATGAGCACCCACCTCCAGCAGCTTACGGTGCTGCGTCATCGTACCATCCTTACGGATGTAGAAATGATAGCCGATGTCATAAAACCCACGAGCCTTATGGTCGCGGCGCAGCTGTTCCACACTATAGTCCTGATTGCATCGGCTAGCCGAGCAATGCAGTACCAGAAATCTCACAGAGTCGGCAGACATCATGTTCTTGCCGTTCTCCACTTTGGCGAGGAGCATGCGCTCAGAGCGTACCTTCTCTCCGCCAATGTTCATTGGAAATGTATCTTTCGTCATAGGAATAATTCAACATTCAACACTCAACATTGCTATAAGGCATTAGCGCACGAGCTTACTCCCAGTGCCGTGAGAGCAGCAATCAGCGCCTGTACGATGGCATTCACGATTTGAGTCCAAGAAATCTTGTTTGGATTTGATTCAGAGTTAGAACGAAACATTTTCATAATCAATAAAATTTAAATGAAACAATAAGTTATCAGAGTTTAGCAGTGCCTCCCTTTCAGAGAGGTAAGGCACTGCCAGAGTTGGAGACTATTCCAATCCGTCACCATTGTCGGAACCAGTTCCGCCAGCCTCGGTGCCGGAACCGCCGCCAGTGGTCTCACCACCAGTAGTCTCACCGCCAGTGGTTTCACCGCCGGTAGTCTTATCCTTCTTCTCTTCACCGTACTTGACGAGTTCGATGGAATCAGGAATCAGGTTGTAAACACGGCTGCCGTTCTTCAGGAGATAGTACGAAGGGCGGAAGGCAGGAAGGATACTCTTCACGAGCTTGGCATTCGCCTCCTTCTCAGTCTCTACAGCCTTACTTGTGAGGAAACGGAGATAGAGCTTACCGAAACCGAACAGTTCGATGTCGTAACCCTTCTTCAGGTTCTCCTTCACATAGTAGGTATAGCGGTCGAGTACCGCCATCACATCAGCAGGAGTAGCCGTAGACTCCATAGCGATTTGGTTAGCGATATCCTTGGTAGTCAAGGTACCGTAACTGTAAGGGCGAACGCTATAAACAGTCTTACCCTTCTTAGGGCCCATGTTCATGGTCTTCTTAGACACTTTGTAACTTTTACTCATAATTTAAAACATTTAAGAAAATTAATAATAAAGTTCAGTCATCGTCAGTTCAAAGAGATGAGCAATCCCGTTTGTTCTGATTGACGCTGCGAAGGTACGGCTTTTCTAAAGCGTGCTGTTCGACATTGTTAGATATCGATAGACAGCTGATCACATATGAACTTAACTGCTTTCGGACTTAACAACTGGTCTTTCGGTTTCACACCAATTTCATTCAGTTCCTGTCTGTACGGCATCAGCCATCTCCTCAGTGTCCCAGTCGACACTCCGGCATAAGCAGCCAGTTCGCTTTTATACATTGCTCTCATATTCTGATAGTTTTATACATTATTATATATATGAATTAAAAATCAATTCTGATTTCGCTTACAAAAGTACGTAATCTTGGAAATCCTGTGATGTACTCTATAGGGTGCAACACTGTATACACTTTTTAGGATATGTTTAAAGTTTGTTAGCAAATAAGGTGGTCGATACTAGTTAGATTAGTAACTAACCTGCGTTTGTCTAATGAACCGAATATCCGTAAAAGTCAAGGCGGATAGTTGGTTAACCACGGCTGCAAATGAGATTCGCCAGATACAAACAAGATGGGGTATTCCGTCTCAGAGAAAGTTCGCAGTTTTACTCGGCATCAATGGCAGAACATTAGCAAAGCTTTATGCTGATCCACCCGACGCAAGTTTGAGTTATGGTTCTGTTCAACAGATGTTTTCCAACTTAATGACTTCAGTATGGACTGAGTGTAATACGACCGAAGATGTAAATCAAGAGCTCTCATTACTGTATCAGGCATCAGCCAATGTATTGAGGGCTGCTTTCCCACCGCGACAAGAACTCGTCAAAAAGGCTCTTCACGAGATGGAGCATCAACAGGGAAACGGTTTGCCAATCAAGTAATTTGCCATAAATGCTTTGCGTTTCGTAATATGTGGTAGTATGAAAGGCAGGTCAAGTCATTGCTTGGTTAATGAACGATTTTAGAATATGATTCCTCTCGGGCGGATGGAAATTCCATTACCGCTCGAGGGGTTTACTAAAACTCAATTGTTATGGAAAGAAAAACAATTTGTGTTACCAATCTGTTTCTGGATTTGGATAACTTCCGGTTCGAACACCAGAATTCACAGAGGGATGCCATCAACCAGATGGTTGAAGCCTATCATGATGAATTATACCAACTGGCCGTTGATATCTTAAATATCGGTTTGAATCCTATGGATAGTCCCTACGTGATACCTCATCCAACTGACGAGAAGAAATATATCGTCATTGAAGGTAACCGGCGAATTACGACATTGAAGCTCCTTTTGAATCCTAAATTGATAGATGATTCTCATCTCTCTTTGCGAAAGAAATTTATCAAGCTGAAGAATTCACATGCAGACAAATTGATTCATCGTGTAGAATGTGGTGTTTTTCCATCTAGAGATGAAGGTAATTTTTGGGTTGTACGTAAGCATGCCAATGGATTGAAGGGAATAGGCACAAAGCAATGGACTCCTTTACAAAAGCAGCGCTTTGATAAGGTGACCACTGGAAAAGAAGCTTATGCTTTACAGGTAATCAATATGCTGAATGCTTCGTCTTTTGTAGATGATGATTTCAAGACAAGGATGAAAAAACTGAATGTTACCAATTTGCAGCGTCTGTTGGCTGATCCGGCCGTACGTGAAAAGTTGGGATTGGCATTGCAGAATGGCCGTTTGGTATCTGACCTTAAACCAGAGGTATTGACCAAGTCTTTTGTGGATATTATTTCCGAGATGTTGACTCCTTCTTTCAAGGTAGGAGTCATCTATAGTAAATCAGATCGTGCAGATTATATCAGCAAATTATTTGAGCGGATAGAAAATCCCAACATTCCAGAGAATAAGGTTGTTCTATGGGAATTGCAGGAAAATCAGGAGATAGCTGAGGCTCCCAAATTTGTAGAAAGCACAATTGACAAAAAGGTGTCGACCCGGAAAACCAGAGCCACATTGGTTCCGAAATCATTTCATTTGCCAATTACAGAATCCCGGATAGCCAAAATTTTTAAGGAGATGAGTGGACTGTTGGTCAAGACCTGTACCAATACGGCAGCGATTCTGCTTCGTATTTTCATAGAAATGTCAGTAGACGTTTATATGGAACAGTTCAACCTATTGCCGGTGGGTGTACAGACTGCGAGCCAGTCGAAGCTGAATCTGCATGAGAAACTCAAAAGAGTCATTGAGCATTTGCATACTTCTCACTTTGCCAATAAGGATATGACAAAGGGAATAGAAATGGAAATCAGTGATCGTAACTCTCCTTTGTCACCTCAAACGCTCAATGCATACATACATAATTATCGCATCAGTCCGATTGCAGATAATCTGATCATTGAATGGGACAATATCCAGCCCTTCTTTGAATGCCTTTGGGGTGCTATAAGCAAAAAGGAGGAAACAAAATCATGAGCATTCTCTCACCATTAAGATATCCTGGAGGAAAGTCTAAAATCTCCAACTTCTTCAAGCAGTTTGTGAAAGACAACGGTCTTCTGGACGGGGTGTATGTAGAACCTTATGCTGGAGGAGCCTCCGTTGCATTGTCTTTACTCTTTGATGAGTATGTCAGCAAGATTATCATCAATGATAAGGACCGTTCTATCTATGCCTTTTGGCACAGTGTATTGTATGATACGGAAAATCTGTGTCGCCTGATAGCAGAGACACCTGTTACGATGGAAAACTGGAAAAAACTCCGGGAGTTGCAGAAGGTAGACAAGAAGGACCAGGCTAGTCTGTTAGACTTAGGTTTCTCAACATTCTTTATGAACCGTACCAATCGTTCAGGAATCATCAAGGCAGGTGTCATTGGAGGGTATGCCCAGACCGGTAATTATAAGATGGATGCAAGGTATAGGAAAGACAAACTCATGAAGCGTATCCGTCGCATAGCCTCTTATGCGGATAGGATAGAATTGCACAATGAAGATGCCGTCGATTTTATCCAAAAAATAGCAAATCAGAATATCGACAAAACGATACTTTATCTGGATCCACCTTATTATAAGAAGGGGCAGGGGTTATATATGAACTACTATAAGGATTCTGATCACCGGGACATCAAGAGTCTGGTATCACGGCTTGGTCAAATGAAATGGGTCGTTTCGTATGATAATTCAGAGTTCATCAAGTCTCTTTATCAGGAGTTTCGTCATCAGGAGTTTCGGTTGAATTATAGTGCAAATAATAATGGTACAGGAACGGAGGTTATCTTTTTCTCCGATAATTGTCTTTTGACCCCAGAAGCATTGGATAAGTTGCACTTTAAGAAAGAACAGTAACGGATAAAAGGGTAGAATGATGCTAAAAAATCTTACAAATTCAAGATAAAATCTCTTCAAAATTCGCGGATTTTCGACCAGAAAATCTTTCTTAGAGAATATCTGAAATATAATAAAAATGCATAAAATGCAGTAAATCAGTATGTTATCTAAATTCGTGGATTCCGTCAAAAAATCAGAATTCTGCAGTTGTACAACTAAGACCCTTATAGTTGTACAACCATAACTCCAGAGTTGTACAACCATAGCCTATATGGTCGTACAACCGCAGCCTTACGGTCGTACAACTACAGGTCATTCGTTCTGCAAGGAGCATATAATACGATATAAAATCGATATTTTTGCCTCCTCGCAGCCATCTAGATTGAAAATCTGGAATTTGCGATAATTTAGAAATAATATTTGACATAGCATATTCCCGAAGAACAAATTTCAAAAAATGATAGGTGTACCTATTTGTAATATATTGATGACGCAGGATAGGTGATATACACCAATAACAATGTAAAAAGTATTGAAGTCCTCTTCTTCTCCAACAACTGTTTGGTTTCAGAAGAGGCCCTAGCAAAGATAAATATTGTAGAATCATGCTAATTAAAAAGGTACATATAGAAAAGTTTCGAGGTTTTCATGACCAAGAGTTTGAAGTAGGTTCCATGTTGACAGCTATTGCTGGACAGAATGGAACTCAAAAATCAACGCTGTTGGGTATGATAACACAGACTTTTACATTGGGTAAAGACAAGAATCCAATGGGTGGTGAGAAACCTCTTTGTGGAGGAAACTACCGTTCAGCATTCAGCGACAAGTTTAGACTTTCTCCAAAGTTTGACCAACCAGGCTCTCATGAGTGGACACTGACATTTGATAATGGTAGCGATTATACTATAGAGAGCATTCTTCGCTCCGATACAAAGACCATACGCTTTTGGCAGAAAGGCATGAGGGGAAAAGGAGATGGATACATCCAATACCCTACTATCTTTCTTAGTTTGAAGCGTGTGTTGCCTGTTGCTGAATCAGGAACAGTTTCAGAATCATCACTACTCACAGACCAAGAGCTTGCGGAATTCAAAAAATTACATGACACGATACTGATTACAGAGAGTCATATAGAATCAGCTTCTTTTCTTGAAAGTGCTAATAAGCAAACTATTGGTATCACAACGGACACGTATGATTGGAATGAAAACTCTGTGGGACAAGACAATCTGAGTAAAATCATATTGGCATTGTTCTCTTTCAAGCATTTGAAAGAAAAGTATCCTCATGAATACAAAGGTGGCATATTGGCTATAGACGAATTGGATGCGACCATGTATCCTGCATCACAAAAGAAGTTGCTAAAAGAGTTGCGCACATATGCATCAAAACTTAATTTGCAAATATTCTTTACAACCCACTCTTTATCTCTCTTAGAGAGCATTGACGATTTGGTTGGTGAATGCAGTCAGAAAGATGCAACAAAAGACCAGGTAAGATTAGTCTATCTGAAAAAGCAAGACAACAATATTGTTATCAATGACAAGGCTACTTTCCACAACATAACACTGAATCTTCAGGTTATACAAGGAAAAATCAAACCTGTTCATAAAATCACAGTCTATACTGAGGATAAGGAGAATATCATATTTGCCAAGCACCTGTTGCGAGGCAAAACTTCTCAACTTAATTTCATAGACATCGACTTCTCTGGCGCAAACTTAATCTCGTTGGTATCAAAGAAAGTTCCAGCTTTCATAGAACCAGCGGCTATTGTGATAGTTGATGGTGATGTACGTAAGGAACCCAACAAGATGAAGTCTATCACTAAGGCTAACAACATTTTAGTTTTACCAACCAACATGTCACCAGAACAATTGACTTCAACTTTTTTGCATGATTTATCAGAAGCAGATGAACTTTGGGAAAATATAGCTGAAGGATATAGCAAGCAAGTATGTTTCAGAGACATAACTTATGATGAAATATTGCATGATAGGATAAAAGCTAAAACTTGGTTTAGAAGCCAGTTGCCTTCTTGGGGCCGAACTGCATCCAAGGTCTTAACTCCTTTATTCAAGAAATATAAGGATGAACGCAATGAATTTATCTCTGATTTTGAAGAGATGATGAAATTGTATCAAGTTTAAATAATTATGGCTAAAAAAATATTGATAATAGGCAATGGGTTCGATATAGATTTAGGTCTTAGAACCCGGTATTCAGATTTTGCAAAAAGCAATATTTGGGAAAAGTTAATGAGAAATACTTACGGCTTTGATCAAGATTTACTTGCAGCGTTGAGGGAGGCAAAAGAAAAGGAAGCATGGTTTGATATAGAAAAGACTATGAATGAATATGTACGTGCCATACGCCCAGAATCTCTCACGACAGATCTTGTTGATAAAGATAAAAAGAATTTTATAGAAGTAACTAAGGCACTTGATAAGTATCTGAAAGACGAGCAGAAATCACGGACTTTGGAAAGTAATCATTATGCTGCCCAGGTCTTACGATTGATTGCAGATGTTGGTGGCTTTGAATATTATACATTCAACTACACAAGTTTAGGTGACATTGCCACTTCTTGTGGAATTAAAATAGATACTTCACGCATTACTCATGTTCATGGCTCTTTAGAAAATGACAGTATCATACTTGGTGTTTTGACAGACCCTGCCAATCAATTACATGAGCAGTATTCTTTTATGTATAAGGACAATAGTCGCTTCTATATGTCAAACAACATGTATGAAGATTTTGATAAAGCCGATGACATCATTTTCTTTGGACACTCCATTAACGGAATGGACTTCCCTTATTTCAAGGACTTCTTTATTAAGCAGAGTGGCATGGGTGGAGAGTATAAAAGTAAGCACATCACAATCTTCATATACGATGATGATTCCAACCAACAGATACGCAATAGTATAAGAAATGCTCAGGTAGATTTGACTCAATTGTTCCGTAGAAATAACATCAGCATCATACAAACTAAGCAGATGTACTATGATGACAGAAATGAGTTGCAGAAATTCGAGGTATTTACCGAAAGGCTTAACGACATCAAAGCAAGTAGAATGATTGTAACTATGCCTAATCCAAACAGACATAGGAACATGTGGTAATGAAGAATATTTGTTTATGACAAAGTAATCAGTTATTTTAAATGAAATTTTAAAAACATGTTATTCCAGTTATATAATAATGAACAGATAAATCTTTACCTTCAACTAAAGAATGACGACACTTTTGTATTGGTATCAAAAGAGGGGAAAGAATATCTTGCGCTAAGAAAAGGAGATTTAGGACAATTGGAATTTTCTTATGACTCCTTTTTGTTTTCAGAATCAGAGGAAAGTGTTTCTAATAAGATAGATGAGTTATATCATCAATATTTAGAAGATAATTTTTCTGGAATAGAGACCGAAACGGAAGAAAATGAGATCTCGGATCCATTCAACCCCAAGGAAATTTCAATAAACACAAAGGTTATCCCTATGGATGTGTTGCTCAGAAGATTAAAACAAGGTTCTTTGATTTTGAATCCAGATTTTCAACGCAATGAAGTTTGGACTGATGTAAGAAAATCGCAACTGATAGAATCCATTTTGTTAGAGATACCTATTCCTATGTTTTATGTCTCTGCAGATGAAGAAGGTAATTGGACTGTCGTAGATGGATTACAAAGAATTAGTGCTTTTAGGGATTTCATATTGGGTAAACTATATATGAAAACAAAAAATAGCGATGATGAAGGAAATGGCATAAAACTAAAAGGTTTGGAGTTCCTAAAAAACATAGAAGGTTGCCAAATGAAAAAATTGCCAAATAATTTCTACAACAGAATTATGGAAGCTCAATTTTCCTTGACAATCATAAATCCAGGAACACCTGATGAAGTAAAAAGAAATGTATTTAAACGAATAAATACCGGTGGAGTACCTCTTAGTCCACAAGAAATACGTAATGCCCTTTATGGTGGTCGTATATCTTCATTATTGAAGAAAATGTCGGAAATGAAGTCTTTTAAGCAAGCAACAGATAATTCAATAAAAAGTTTGAGAATGGAAGATAAAGAATTGTTGTTGCGTTTTCTTTCTTTTGTGATTCGGGATCATACATTTTATAAAAAGACCCAGAATATTGACACTTGGCTATCAGACACTATGATTATTTACAATTCTTTCCCATTTTTGGATTCGAGGGATATTAAAAGAAGCATATCCAGAGGTTCTGTAAATGTGTCAGATATAAAAGTATTAGACGAATCTACTATCATATCAAATTTTGATATTGCGATGAGTAGAGCGACTAAACTTTTTGGTAAACATGCTTTTAGAAAAAGTTATGGAACTCTGCGCAGACGACCTATCAACAAATGTCTATTTGAGAGTTGGGGTGTATTATTAGCAAACATGCCTAATGATCAATATGTACGTTTATGTAATCATAAAAAGCAATTTGCTGCTGACTATTCAAAACTTTTAGATGACAACAAATTCATAATCGCAATATCAAGAGATAGTATGCGACAAGGTTCAGTAGTTTATAGATATGAGGAATTATCAAAATTGATTAATAAATATTCGCTATGATAAAGAGTATAAGCTTACATGGATTTAAGTCTTATGTGAATCAAACGTTTGAATTAAGTCCACTTACGATTTTGACAGGACTAAATAGTAGTGGAAAGAGTTCTGTGATTCAATCAATCAGAGTTCTAAAAAATATCGTCTCATACAAAGATGAAAACAAAGCATTTTATCAATTAAATATAGGAGACAAAAATGAGGTAATGAATCAAAATTGCGACAAGATAGAAATCAAAGCGACGATTGATGATCTTGACCATACTCAAATATTATACGATTCCGAGAACGGAATAAATATAGCACCATTTCCTTATATTATCTATATTTCTGCATCAAGAAAAGGTGGAACTTCTACCATACCGTTGCTTTCAAATTTAGAACTTGGATCAGAAGGAGAAAATGTTCTAAATGTAATAGAACATTATGGAGACGAGATTCTTGCAGACTCTTTACAAGATGAAGCAGAAGGCAAAACATTTAGTTATGTCTTAGCTGGATGGCTGCAAAAAATAAGTCCAGATGTAAAGTTTGAACCGAGGTTGGCACGACAGGCCGATACTTCTTATTCTCTATATGACCAACATCGTTCTTCTAATGTTGGATATGGACTTAGTTATTCCTTACCAGTCATTGTCGCTTTACTACTTGGAACAATAAAACAAGATTCTTTGGTACTGATAGAAAACCCAGAAGCCCACCTTCACCCAAGAGGACAATATGAAATGTCACGATTGATTTGTCTTTGCGTTGAAGCAGGCGCAAAAGTTTTAGTTGAAACCCATAGTGACCACTTGTTTGATGGAGTTAGAATTTTTTGCAAAGAAAGTGCAACTTCATTTGCAGACAACGTTATTGCCTATTGGTGCCAACTTGATGAAGACAAATGCACGAAAGTAGATACTTGTCATATTAAGAAAAATGGAAAAGTGGATAATTGGCCACAAGGAATGTTTGACCAATTTTTGATAGATGCAGAAAAATTGATTTAAGTTGTTATGAGTCAAAAATTCTATCTAAACGATTTGATGGCTGATGCAAATGTTGATGACATGCAGGAAATTTTTGAGCATACAATGAAACAATATGTTCAAATACGCAAAGAATCACTTCTTGATATAGAAAAGTATATTATCATTGGTGATAAGGCTAATAAAATAATAATAGGTGGCAAGTCTTTGGGGGAATTGATAAAAGGAATAAAAGATAATGATTTGAAGAAAGTTTGTTATAGCTATTTCTGTTTGCGAGATAATGCAAATTTAGTAGATTATAATTACCAAAATAAAGTCATTGAAGATTCTGTATTAGAAGAAATCTTGGATATGCATTTTCACAATGGCAAACTCGCATTATATACTGCCATCGCAAGCATAAATTCATGGATTCTTTTTTCTTTCCCAATTGAAAAAGAATGGGAAAATTCGGTAATTGCATTAGATAAAGAAAACAAATATAAGTTGCCAAATTTCTATGGCAGAAATCGTTATGATGTTGTTGAGAGAATATTACAAGATAAAGAAACAAATGAAGCTTATTTGGTTCGTTTCACACATCGTATAGACAATTATTTTATTGAATTTAGCCAAGTGTTCAAAGATGATTTTATGAATCTTCAAACATCAGACCTAAAACATATGGTAAAGAGGTTGAATGTTGCATATTCAGAAAATCTCATTAGTTTAAACAAGGAAGATGAAAAGCTATATCGCCATTGCAAATGTACTGGTGTATCCAATATGTTTGAATTGAAATCTGCACATGATTTAGGTATAAGATTCTATCTCGAAAAGAAAGATGAGCATCATTTGATTTTTGGAGGTGTTGGACGCAAATCAAAATATAAAGGTAAGAAACAAAATAAAGATATGATTAGAGCTCATCAAGAGATTGTAAAATATGAGAAATCAAAGGAAGAAAAATGACAAAGTCTCAAACATCTGATAATAACAACCGAAATGCAAAGAATACTTTGCTTCTGTATTTTCGAATACAGTTCTTGATGGTTGTATCATAGTTTATGAGGCGATGTATATAGCAAGGATGTTGAAATGACAGAGAATATTATGAGTGAGGAACAATATAATGAATTGCTGAAAGCCTATACCAAGTAAGCTTTGGCAAGCATGATAAAGGCTGACATACGCAGTAGGTTTCCCGAACCTTATGCAAGTATGTATTGCCAGCAGTTTGATAACTTCAAGAATGTTGCGGATTTCTTTGAATTTGCAGCAAAGTTAATGTGGAGATAATAATATATATAACTAGTCTTTTCTTTTTGCTGATTCATGTAAATAAGGCTTAAGGTTAGGTATAGAAAACATTGCATTAAGGCGGTCCCATCCCGCACAATATGGCGAAGACCTTTGATGGTCCGCCAACCTTAGAGCGTAGCGGTTCCGAGCACCGAGTAGGGCGGTTTTCTCCCTCGCTCCTGAGGAGAGAGGGTCGGGGTGAGAGGTAGAGCCTTCCTTAACGGTAAGGAAGGACGGGTAGGTTTTCGAAAAAAGCCTTTTTTAATGGTAAAGAAGACCGGGATGATTTTAGAAAATCTTTAATATAAAAGAACAAGATTTATGTACGACATACAAATCATAATCATGGCCGGCGGCGTAGGTAGCCGCTTCTGGCCTATGTCAACTCCCGATAACCCAAAGCAGTTCATTGATGTGATGGGTGTCGGCCGTTCCCTCATACAATATTTAATTTAAAAAGTAAATAAAACAATAAACATATAAATCATGTTTAATCTCAGTAAATTCATAGGTCAGTATGTGACCCATCGTGAAAAGAGTATGTTTGCTCAGGATATCGAGGCAAACAAGGAGAAACTTTCTGTTGAAATCAAAGGCAAGAAAGTTTGTGTAATTGGTGGAGCCGGTTCCATCGGTTCTTCATTCATCAAGGCAGTACTTCGCTTTGAACCACAGAGCGTAGTTGTAGTTGACTTGAATGAGAACGGATTGGCAGAATTGGTTCGTGATGTACGAAGCACAGAAGGACTTTATGTACCTGATGAGTTCCGTTGCTACACCCTCAACTTTGCAGATCCAATCTTCGAACGTATTTTTCGTGAGGAGAAGGGCTTTGACATTGTAGCCAATTTCTCAGCTCATAAGCATGTTCGCTCTGAGAAAGATAAGTATAGTGTTCAGGCACTCATCGAGAATAATGACATCAAGGCAAAGAAACTGATGGATTTGCTTTGCGTGTACCCACCAAAGCATTTCTTCTGCGTATCTACAGATAAGGCTGCTAATCCTGTTAATATCATGGGTGCCAGCAAGCGTATTATGGAAGACCTGGTGATGGCTTATAATGAGCACTTCAAAGTAACAACAGCTCGTTTTGCCAATGTTGCTTTCTCCAATGGTTCTTTACCTGATGGTTGGATTCATCGTTTGCAGAAGAAGCAGCCATTGGCTGCCCCTTCTGATGTAAAGCGTTATTTCGTATCTCCTGAGGAGTCTGGCCAGATTTGTATGTTGGCTTGTATCCTTGGTAATGGCGGTGAGGTGTTCTTCCCTAAGTTGGGTGAAGAGCAGATGCTTACCTTCTCATCTATCTGCGATGACTTCGTAAAGGCAGAAGGCTTCAAGAAGGTAGAGTGCAAGAATGATCCAGAGGCAAAGAAGTATGCTGCAGATATGGATTACGAGAGTGATAACTATCCTGTCGTTTACTTCAAGAGTGATACTACTGGCGAGAAAGCTTACGAGGAATTCTATGTTCCTGGTGAGAAAATCAATATGACTCGTTTCTCTGCACTTGGTGTAGTTGAGGAGACAACCCGTCGCCCGATGCCAGAGATTAACCAGTTCTTTGATGAATTGGAGGGCATCTTTGCAGAGCCAGACTTCACCAAGGCTGAAATCGTGACATCTATCAAGAAGTTTATACCTAACTTCGAGCATGAGGAAAAAGGTAAGAACTTGGATCAAAAAATGTAATTTTCAATAAAATGGCAGATTTTAAGAAAACGATAGACTTTATCAAGTCAGTTTATGGCAATCAGGAGTTTACTCCTTTGGCTGTTCCTGTTTTTGCAGGTAATGAAAAGAAATATCTCAACGAGTGTATCGATACAACCTTCGTTTCATCCGTAGGTAAGTTTGTGGATCGCTTCGAGGAGGATATGGCAAAATACACAGGTGCCAAGAAGGCTGTGGTATGTGTTAGTGGAACTAATGCTCTTCACATGAGCTTGTTGCTCGTAGGTGTAAAGCAAGATGATGAAGTGTTGACTCAGGCTCTTACTTTCATTGCTACCTGCAATGCATTGAGCTATATTGGAGCTCATGCCGTATTCATCGATGTGGATCGTTCAACAATGGGCCTTTCTCCAGATTCTTTGAAGGCATGGCTTGAGAAGAATGCTGAGGTTCGCAAGAACGCTCGCAAGGGAGAACTACCGGAAAGCAAGGATTTCGCTTTCGAAGAGGACGACTTGGCTTGCTATAACAAGAATACCGGTCGTCGTGTCAAAGCATGCGTTCCTATGCACTCATTCGGTCACCCTGTCCGCATTGATGAGATTGCAGCTATCTGTAAAGAGTGGCATATCGAACTTGTAGAGGATGCAGCAGAGAGTATTGGTTCTACATTCAAGGGACAGCATACAGGTACATTCGGTAAGATTGGTGCGATTAGCTTTAATGGTAACAAGACCATCACTACTGGTGGCGGCGGTATGATGCTCTTCAATGATGAGGAGTTGGGAGCATACGCAAAGCATATCACCACACAGGCAAAGATTCCACATCGTTGGGAGTTTCGTCACGACCATGTAGGTTACAACTATCGTATGCCAAATATCAATGCAGCTATGGGATGTGCCCAGTTGGAGAACATTGACAAGTATGTAGCAAGCAAGCGTAAGGTTGCTGCTGAATATGAGGAGTACTTCAAGAATGTATCAGATATCGAGTTCTTCGTAGATTCTCCAAATACAGTTTCTAACTATTGGCTCAATGCTGTTATCTTGAAAGATAAGGAGGCACAGATTGATTTCCTTACCCAGACAAATGATAATGGAGTAATGACTCGCCCAATCTGGGAGTTGATGAATCGCCTGCCGATGTTTGAGAATTGTGAGAACGATGGCTTGGAGAATACCATCTGGTTTGCAGATAGAGTCGTGAATATTCCAAGTTCTGTTCGACCTTCTGATTTGAATATATAAATATGATCGTATTTATTCTGGATATGATTTCTACAGTATTGTTTGGAGCTCCTGCTGCAACCTATTTCCAGTTCATGTTAGGAACTATATCAGTTTTGACGCTGATTGAGAAAATAAATTCAAACGGTATGAAAAATGGAGAACTATTAGGATGGTGGGCTGGAGCTTCATCTGGGCTGTGCACGAACCTAAAAGGTATTGTAAAAGTCATTGAAGGTAATAGATATGGTAGAAGCTCCGAGGTGAAAAGCCTCCACAGCCCACTTTTTCTTTAATAATGTTATTATTATGAGGTGCTTTGTTGTTATGGGATATGGTACCCGACCGGATTTGTCTTCTGGTAAGAAGATTAATCTGGATCAGATTTATCATGAAATTATAAAACCTGCTGTTACAGAAAGCGGTTTCGAATGTATTCGAGGTGATGAGGTTTTAGATAGTGGCTTAATAGACGAGAGTATGTATTATGGTATTCTAGAGTCTGATTTGGTCGTAGCTGATTTGACAACTTTGAATCCCAATGCAATATATGAACTGGGTGTCAGACATGGAGTAAGGAAGAATCGTACGATAATAATGATGGAAACTGGAGATAAATTCTTCTTTGATTTGAATCATAATCGTACACTGACTTATACATATGTTAGAAATCGCAAAAAGTTCGCAGAAGAGGCTGAGCGTGTAAAAATTAGACTAAAGGCGATAATTGATTCCATTGTAAAAGAGAATCAAGTTGACAGCCCATTATATAAGTTTATTCCAGCCTTGAAAGAGCCCGTAAAAGATGCGGATGAAGCTTTACAAAAGAAGGATTATAAGCCATTATTTGAAAGAATAAAAGAGGCTATAGCCCTAAGGAAAAAGGAAAGATACGAGGAAGCTAAAATTCTTTTTACTTCATTGATAGATGATGTTCCTTTTGATCCTTATTTTAGACAGCAAAAGGCTCTTTGTACATATAAATCAGAAAAGCCATCTCCAAAAGAAGCATTAGAGGAGGCTTTAAGTATTTTAAGTCCCCTTGAAAATACTGTAGATCCTGAAACTAATGGGTTGTTAGGAGCTATTTTTAAGCGGAAGTTTTATCTTTCCAATGCAGAGAGTGATATTATCAAGGCTATAAATTATTACAAGAAGGCTTATAGTATTTTTTCAGACTATTATAATGGTGAAAATTATGCCTTCTGTTTGCTTCTCAGAGCTTCACTTTTGCAAGAATGTGAAGAGAAAATGGAGTTAAAGGTTATAGCTAAACATATATACAGAGAAGTTTTTGAAAGTAATAGAAATTATGTAGAAGATGAAGTAAATACCGACTATGAAATATGGACGTTGGCAACATTGGCTTCATGTTCTCTAGTTTTGAATAAGAAGGAACTCTCTGATAAATATGAAAAAAGTTTTCTTAGCAGAGCGGATAAAATGATGAAAACATCATATCTATCTCAAAAACAAAAATTGGTAGAACTATTAAAATCGTAGAATTATGGCAAAAACATATTCTTTATTTATAAGTCATAGCTGGGATCATGATGATACCTTGCAGAGTTTAAAGAACTTATTAAATGGTAGGGGCTATTTCTCTGCTGTTTATATGCAGGTTGAAAAAGATTGCCCCATTAATTCTGAGAAAGCAGCAGTTGTCAAAGCCAATATTACTAAACGTCTGCAAGAGTCTGATGTATTGTTGGCGATAGCTGGTGTTTTTGCATCACATAGTGAGTGGATGCAATGGGAGATGGATAAGGCAAAAGAGCTTGGTCTCAATGTTATAGGTGTTATTCCTCGAGGTCAGGAACACATATCTAAAGAAGTTTGTAATCGTTCTGTTAAAGATGTAAGATGGAATGCTGATAGTATTGTTGAGGCAATAAGAGAATATTCAAAATGAAAAAGGTTTGCGTTATCACGGGCGCCCGTTCTGAATATGGGCTCTTGCGATGGGTGATAGATGGAATAGATAAAGATGAAGACCTGCAACTACAGTTAGTAGTTACAGGTGGGCATCTTTCTCCTGAACAAGGACTTACGTATCAGGCAATAGAAGAGGATGGATATCATATCGATGAGAAGGTGGAGATGCTCCTTTCTTCAGAAACATCTGTTGGTATCTCCAAATCAATGGGACTCTGTTCCATAGGAATGACAGATGCTTTTAATCGCCTGAAGCCAGATATGATTGTGGTTTTGGGAGATAGATATGAGTTGCTTCCAATTGTAGGTACAGCCTTGGTTATGAGAATTCCTGTTGCTCATATATCTGGAGGAGATATCACAGAGGGGGCAATTGACAATGAAGTGAGAAATGCTGTGACAATGATGTCGGCTCTTCATTTCCCTGGTACTGAAGAATCTGCTGCTCGTATCAGAGCTATGCGCCAAAGTTCAGACAATATATATGTTACAGGTGAGACAAATCTGGATAATTTCCGTAAGATTGAATTGTTAAACCGCCATCAATTAGCAGAATCATTAAAACTTGATCCTGCTAAAAAGTGGATATTAGGTACTTATCATTCAGAAACTACATTATCTGTGTCTGAAAATATCCAGCGAGTTAATAATCTTATTGTATCTCTTGAAAAAGAATGTCCCGATTGTGAAATTCTGTTTACCAAAGCAAATTCAGATATTGGTGGCAATTTGATAAACGATATTCTTCAACAACATGCAGAGGAAAAAGATAATTTCCATTTTGTCGCATCATTAGGTCAAAAGAGATACATTAGTATTCTATACCAAGTAATTATGATGATAGGAAATTCTTCTAGTGGTATTTTTGAAACACCATTCGTTAAACTTCCGGTCTTGAACATTGGTGATAGACAAAAGGGAAGATTAATAACATCGAACATAAAATGTTGTGATGGTACCGAACTTGGTATGCAGAATGCGTTGAAAGAACTTCAGACTGAAGAATTTCATAATAAATGTAAGATGGCAGACAATCCTTATGGAGATGGTCATGCATCAGAACGGATAGTTGAACAGATTAAATGTTATTTAAATGATAGCGACACCTTATTATAATATAGATTTATCTAAGCTTCAGAAGAACTTAGCATCATTGCGCTCGGCTTTTGAAGCTTTATGGCCAAATTTCCAAATAGGGTATTCTTATAAAACGAATAACTTACCTTGGCTTGTAAAGTGGATGCATGAACAAAGGGTTATGGCAGAAGTTGTTTCTGAACCAGAGTATGAATTAGCTACTTATGTGGGGAATCAGCCTAATAACATCATACTTAATGGTCCGCATAAAGGTTTAAGCAACTTATTGCTAGCGTTAAAAAACGGAAGTATAGTAAACCTTGACTCATTTGCTGAGATTGATTTCATTGAAGAGAATATCCAGTCATTCACTCATGACATCAAGGTCGGTTTGCGCATCAATTTTGATTTGGAACACGAATGTCCTGGTGAAACTATTCCAGGTGAAGAACCTGGACGTTTTGGTTTTAATCTTGAGAATGGTGATTTTGATAAGGCATTAAACCGCTTAAGTCATCTGCAGAAAGTTAAAGTTGTAGGCTTGCATGGACATCACAGTACTCGTACAAAGAGTTTGAGAATCTTTAATAGTATAACTAGGCATCTCTGCGAGGTAAGTAAAAAGATACCTGCATTAGAATATTTGGATTTAGGTGGTTGTCTGTTTGGTGATAAACCAGGTACTCCGACCTTTGAAGAATATGCTTCTACAATAGTTGATATCCTTGAAGCTTATCAAATCTCTAAAGAAGTACAACTTCTTGTTGAACCAGGTGCTGCATTGATAGCTTCACCGGTTTCTTATGTATGCTCTGTGATAGACGTTAAGGATATTAAGGATAGAAGACTTGTCTTTACTGATGGTTCTGTAAAACATGTAGCTTCTCAAATGAAAGCCCCACCTTTTGTATCTTCTCTTAATACTAAATCCAGTAATTTGAAAGAAAAGCAAATCGTTACAGGTTATACTTGCATTGAGATGGATCGTTTCTTGACTTTGGATAATCAACCTGAGTTGGCAAAGGGTGATAGAATAACGATATATAATGTGGGTGCATATACAATGTCATTGACTCCATTATTCATAGAGTATTTTCCGACTGTTATAGTTACGGATGAAAATGGAAACGAGGAAGTTGTCCGAGAGAAATGGACAACAAAAGAGTTTATTCAAAAAAGTAAATTGTAATTATGAAGAATCTTTTAATTCTTAGTCCCGGAAGACGTGTTGAGATTGTTCAATACTTTAAGGATGCTTTCCATAAGGAAAACCGAAAGGTCTATACTTTGGATATGAGCGATAAGGCTCCTGCTTTATATTTTGGTGATGAATATTTTCGTATAGATAAGGATTTTGCACATCTTGACCTCTATATCAACAAGGTTTTAGAGATTTGCAAAAAGAAGGAAGTTGGTGCTATCATTACTTTGATAGATCCAGAATTAGTTCTTCTTTCTCATTACAAGCAGGAGTTTGATCAACTTGGTGTAAAGCTTATACTCTCAAATCTTGATTTTGTAGAATCCACTTTTGATAAGTTTGAGTTTTACAATAAATATAAAGGTATTCTTAAACTAGTAGAAACTGTTGGTTCGGCAGAAGATGCTTTGAACAAACTTAATAGTAAAGAATGGGAGTTCCCTCTATTTGCTAAATTGAGAGATGGAAGTGCCAGCATTGGCATAAAGAAGATTAATAGCTTTGAGGATATTGAAGAACTGAAGAGTGAACCAAAGTATATCTATCAGCCATTTATTGTAGGAAAGGAATATGGGGTTGATACTTTCTTTGATTTGAAATCAGG
Organism: Segatella copri; assembly: GCF_026015295.1. Taxonomy (NCBI): domain Bacteria; kingdom Pseudomonadati; phylum Bacteroidota; class Bacteroidia; order Bacteroidales; family Prevotellaceae; genus Segatella; species Segatella copri. The sequence continues at coordinate 58,967 of NZ_JAPDUW010000002.1, forward strand.
AAAGCTCGTCTCAATGTTTATCAAGGAGAAACTTGCAATGAGAGCTGGAGAAACAGATAAGGCAATTTCTGTTCATTCTCAAAATGTTATAGATGAAGTTTTAAAGGTACAGAATATCAAAGGCCTTTATGGTCCTATCGATATAGATGTATTTGTATCTAATGATGGAGAAGTTTATATCAATGAGATTAATCCTAGGTTTGGTGGAGGTTATCCTCATGCCTATGGATGTGGAGTTAATTTCATGAATTTGATATTAAACAATCTGAATGGTAATGAGAATCAAGTTTCTTTAGATTCTTACAAAGAAGGCATCATGATGCTTAAATATAACGGATTATATTTCAAGGATACTAATGACTAATCAACATGTATACATTATAGCAGAGGCAGGAGTAAACCATAATGGTCGACTCGATTTAGCTCTGCAGCTTTGTGATGCTGCAAAAGCTGCCGGTGTTGATGCCGTGAAGTTCCAAACTTGGAAAACGGAACTTATTATAACCAAAGGCACCAAGAAAGCAGAGTATCAGGAGAAAAATCTCAATAATGATGATGACCAGTTTACGATGCTGAAGAAATTGGAGTTGTCATATGATAATTTCCAGTTGGTTAAACAGCATTGTGATGAAATCGGTATTCAGTTTCTTTCCACAGCGGATGAGACAGAGTCTCTAGATTTTTTGGTGAACCTGGGTATGCCTTTTATCAAGTTAGGTTCAGGTGATATTACTAATATTCCATATCTTCGCTCTGTTGCGAAATATGGAATGCCTGTTATACTTTCTACAGGCATGGCAAACTTGGCACAAGTTGCCATTGCTTATGATACATTGCAGGAGGCTGGTGTCAAGGATATCTCTATTTTACACTGTACAACCAATTATCCATGTCCTATGAATGAGGTCAACCTTCGAGCTATGCAGACAATGAAGGAAGCATTTAAGTGCAGGGTTGGATATTCAGATCATACCATGGGAATTGAAGTTCCAATAGCAGCTGTTGCTATGGGAGCAGAGATTATTGAGAAACATTTCACTCTTGACCAAAATATGGAAGGACCAGACCATAAGGCTTCCTTGAATCCTGAGGAACTCAAGGCAATGGTATCTGCCATTCGCCATATTGAGCAGGCCTTGGGAGATGGAATAAAGCAGCCAAATGAGAGTGAAAAGAAAATCTCAACGGTAGTTTTGAAACGTATTGTTGCTAGCCGTCCCATCAAGAAAGGTGAGATTCTTTCTGAGGATAATATGACCGTAAAGCGTAGCGACAATGGTATCAAGGCTTCTTATTGGGATGTTGTGGCAGGAAGAGTTGCACAACAAGATTATTCAATTGATGAAGAAATAAAACTTTAGGAGTATGAATTTTTTATATATTATTCCAGCAAGAGGTGGCAGTAAAGGTATTCCTCATAAAAACATTAAGTTGTTTGGAGGAAAACCACTCATCTATTATGCCATAGAAACGGCTCGCCAACTTACTGCAGATGAAAACATCTGTGTAACTACTGACGATGATGAGATTATTTCAACAGTAGAACAGGCTGGACTAAAAGTTCCGTTTAAACGACCAGATAGTTTAGCGACAGACAATTCTTCGTCGTATGATGTGATAATGCATGCCATCAACTTTTATGAGCAGCAAGGTAAGCATTACGATGCAATCGTTTTGCTTCAACCAACATCTCCTTTTAGAAGTGTAGATGATGTGAAAGTATGTGTAGGGAAATACACGTCGGACTATGAAATGGTAGTTAGTGTAAAGAACGCTTCTTCCAATCCATATTATGATTGCTTTGAGAGCAATAAAGATGGTTATCTTATTCCTTCTAAAGGTGATGGTAATATTAACAGAAGACAGGATGCTCCAAAAGTGTATGAGTATAACGGTGCTGTCTATGTAATGAACGTTGAAGCCTTGAAAAAAGGTACATATAATCTTTTCCACAAAATAGGTTTCGTAGAAATGGATGATACTCATTCTGTTGATTTAGACACTATGTTTGATTGGAAGGTTGCAGAACTTATGTTGAACGAAGGTTTAGTAAAATAAGATGAATACAATACATATTATTAATAAACGAGAATCTCTTTTGTCAGCATTAAAGATAATCAATGAAATGGAACAAGAACCGTTGGTTTTGTTTGTTGTTGATGACGATGACAAAATGGTGGGTACGTTGACAGATGGCGATTCTCGCCGAGCTTTGATAGCAGGTGTTTCTGTTAATGACTCTATCGAGAAGGTGATGCATAAAAACTTCAATTTCCTTCGTAGTGGTGTTGATGATGATGTACAGCATCTTCATGAGCAGAAATTGAAGAAAATGAAGTTGGTTCCGATTCTTGATTCAGACAATCATATTGTTGATATAGTCAATCTGGAAAAGTATATTACACGACTTCCTATTGATGCAGTTCTTATGGCAGGAGGAAAGGGTGAACGTCTTCGTCCTTTAACGGAAAAGACTCCTAAGCCATTGCTAGAAGTTGGTGGTAAATGTATCATAGATCATAACATAGACCGATTAATTTCTTATGGAGTTAATCATATTGATGTAACTGTAAATTATCTTGCAGAACAGTTGGAGGAACATTTTGCTACTCCGCGTGATGGAGTTCAGGTTCGTACTTTCCGAGAGCCAAAGTTCCTTGGTACTATTGGTAGCATTAAGTTTGTAGATACATTCTATAATGATACCATCCTCGTAATGAATTCTGATCTTTTCACCAATATAGATTATGAAGATTTCTTCCTTCATTTTCAACAGAATGATGCAGAAATGTCGGTAGCAGCAGTTCCTTACAACATCAGTATAGAACTAGGTATTCTTGATTTGGATGGTCGTAACATCAAGGGACTCATCGAGAAGCCGAAGTATAATTACTATGCTAATGCTGGTATTTATCTTATAAAGAAGCGTGCCCTTGCTGAGATACCTGAAGACACATTCTTCCATGCCACTCATCTTATAGAGAAGCTTATTGCTCAAGGCAAGAAGGTTATCCGATATCCACTAAATGGAACGTGGATTGATATTGGTACTCCTCAGGAATATCAGAAGGCAAAGGACTTGGTTAAGCATCTAAAAAATTAAATAATTTTACATATGTTATTTGGTATCCTTGTTTCTGGAATAGATATGTAAATCAGTTCCTGTTTTAATTTTCAAATACTTAAGTTTTATGGAAGAAAGAGAATTGATTATATGTAACTCTAATATGTTTGTTCCTTATGTAATGACAGAATGTCTAAAGAATAAGACTAAACGATATGTAGTAGCTTCTGATACACCCAATATTAATCAATTTTTTGAGTTGTTTAATTTTGTTAATGTCATACAATTAGCATATTCTACAGGTAAGGTATCTGTTATTTATAAGGAAAAAAAGAAGATGAAATCTTTTCTAGCAAATTATAGAATAACAAAAGTTGTTTTTTATCATGCAGAGTTTGGCGAATTAGCCAATTGGCTTCTCTTGAAATTTGCAAAGAAAGGAGTAAGTATTGAATATCATAAGGTTTTTGATAGTATACCTGTACCAAAAGCAAAATGGTATCAAGGTTTAAAAATAAAACTCAAACAATGGTTATGTTTCAATTATTTTCCAGATGTGTTGGATGATGGAACAAATCTGTTCCCTTCTTTACCCAATAGCTTTTTTAAGCGTTTAAAGGCTGTTTCTATTGAATCAAAGATTGATAGAGCTTTAATTTGCAATGCAGTAAAAAGTTTAAATGATAAACTTAATATCAAAGGTAACGTATTGTTTGTTAGCGGATCTGTAGTTGCAGAAAATCTTGTTTCAAAGGAAGATTATGAAAACAGCATCAATGAGATAATCGATTTTATTGGGACTGAAAATGCTACTGTAAAAATGCATCCACGTTTCGATGATATGATAGGAAAAGAACGAGAGCTTAATGAAATACCAAAGTATATTCCAGGGAATGTTATTTTAGATGCTTTTGATATATACATAGGTTATTTTAGTACGTTGTTGGTGGAGGCTGCTCAGAATGGTAAAAAGGTAATATCCACCTTATACCTTATGAAACCTCAGAATGAGGCATCGCAGCAGAGATTTTATGAATATTTGGAAAATAGATTGAATGGTAAAGGTATTATTTATTTTCCAAAGACAATAGAAGAATTTAAAGATATATTCTAGTTATGAAAGAATTAATACAAATTAGTAATGTTGCATTTCCACAGGCAAAAACATTTGGGAGTCTTTACTATCGCGGAGAAAATATAAGTGACGACAAGGACTATCTTGTATTTTTTGAAGGATTTATTATTGATGAGTCTTTTAATAGTGCAAATATTCTCTCTTTATTTAAGAGTAAAGGATTGGAGTTTTTTAATCAATTGGAGGGCTCCTATAATATTATAGTAGTAGATAAGATAAAGAATAAGGTCTATATTACAAACGATTCAATGTCTATACGCTCCATCTATTATTATTGTAGTGGGGCAAAATTTGTTGTGTCAAATAGATTCTGGAACTCCGTAGATATTCTAAATCCTGATAAGGATATGTTGGATCTTGAAGCAATTTGTAGATATGGAGTTTATAACTCATATTTGTATCATAATACTCCAATTAAGGGCTTAAAATCCGTTCTTGCAGGAAGTAATTTTATACTTGACTTTAGTACTTTTAGTTTTACAGAATCTAAGTACTATAAATTTCAAGATTTTGTTGAAGACAAAAGACTCTCATTGGAGACTTCTGCGCATCAGTTTAATGAGGCGTTGAAGAAATTCTCCAGTTATATAAAAAGAATAACTACAACAAAAAAAATAGGGCTGAGCATAAGCGGCGGGTTAGACTCTCGAATTCTTCCTGGATTGTTTGGTAAAGAACCAACATATTTTGTGATTGTAGGAAAGAGAAATATATCAAAATTAGGCTTGAAACCATATAATTATTGTTATATAGATAAAATAGCAAAGGCATTTGGCATTAATATTATGAAGTTAGATCAGTCTTTGACTCCTGTTGAAGAAAAGATTGATATAGAAATGAAGAATTTTCCAATTGGTGGAGAAAACTTTATCAAGACCATTAATCCGAAGCGTTATGGTTTAAACTTTGATTATTTGGTTACTGCAGGTCATCCAGATTTGCTGTCTGGTGTGAGGGCTATGTCTGCCGAGGGTATTGATTTATTAGATATCATGGAAAATTATGAGGGTAATAGATATCTTAAAAGAGGTGTTAAAAGTGGTAAAGTCCATAAATTGGTAAAGTTATATCACTTAATTAAAGCTGGTAAGAATACTATCCAAATTCCATTACCTACAGATGTACAGGATTTTTATCCAATAAGAATATTTGAGAAAGATCAATTCTATAAAGCAACTCATTCATATATTAAAAATGATTTGTTTAAGGATGATGATTCAAATTCAATTTTGAAGTATCGCTATGATAATGGTTCTGATATTTGTTGTGGAGCATTTGAAAGTCTGACAGGACAGGTAAAGGAGACTTATTCTATGTTCTATCCTTTTGGTAACGATGTATTAAAGCATGTTCCTTTTAAATACATTAAGGACAGACTCGTTCTTAAGCAAACGATACATGATTATTATAAGAATGTTTATAATATTGAGAGTGAGCATAGCTTGTGTGGTATTCATGATGAGGAAAAAACATCTTGGCTAAAAATTATAAAGGCTATTATTTCTCAGAGACTGAGAGGTGTTTCTCATTTTGCAGATATGTTACCAGAACAAAAAGAAAGTTTTTTGTCTTTCTATGATAAGGAATCATTGTGGTTTAATGAAATCTTTGATAATGATTTAATTAGAAACTTAATAAATCAGCATTCTTATGTATTTATGGCTTACTTAAAATTAAAGTTAGTCATAGGTACCATTGAAAGAAAAGAATGGAAAAAATATTGTGTATGATGACAGGTTGCAAAAGAATCACATATATTGATATTGCTAAGATATTAGCTATGTTTTTGGTAGTTTATACGCATACTGCTCAAAATATAGCTCAAGACAATTATATGAATGAGATTGGTTTTACTTCTATCCAGTCTCTTCATATGCCTTTATTCATGATAATGTCAGGGTACTTTTTAAACTTAGACAAGCTAAAGAAAAATATAATTGCAGATTATTTAAAGAAAAAGTTTCTGCATTTAGTTTTGCCTACATTTTTCTGGTACACCTTGTTGGTTCTTGCTTTTAATGAGCCGCATGATTTGAGGACAATTGCCAATAGTTATTGGTTTTTAAAATCATTATTCATATCTCTAGCATTCATAATGGTATCTGTAAAGATAACAAACAGTGTTGGTGGGGGGGGCGATTCTAGCACTATTGATAGTTCTAGTTGTTCCACATATGGATATGTTTAGAGTGAATTTTACACTTCCATTTGTTTTGATAGGCGTTTTTTTCAAAAGAATAGAGTCAAAGTTTACACTAAGAGCATGTATTGCTCTATTGTTGTTATACATTTGTTTACTTTTTTTTTGGAAATATGATTATACAGTTTACGTGACGCCATTAACGAGAGGGGCTCTATCTAACCTAGAGCAATGGATTGCTTTTGGTTATAGAATATTAATTGGATCAATTGGTTCTTTCCTCGTTATGAGTATTGTCAAAAGGATTGATAGTTCCTTAAATGAGAAAGTTAAAAGCTTTCTGTGTTTACTGGGGAGTTCAACATTAGAGATATATTTGTTGCATTATATTTTTAATCGAATATTTTGCCTCTTAATTGATTGTGACCAGTATAGTCAATTTTGTTTGTCATTAGTATGCTTAATTCTTTCTTGTCTTAATATTATGGGATGTATGTTGATTAAAAAGTATATTGGAAAATCTTCTTTGTTATCGAAATTATTATTAGGAAAAAATATATAAAATGAGTAAAAGTAAAGCTGCACTTAAAAATTCATTATTTATGTATGTCAGAACAGGATTACAAATGTTGATAACTTTGTACTCTGTTCGCATCTTATTAGCCTCTTTGGGTGTATTTGATTATGGTTTATATAATACGATAGGAAGTATTGTTGTATTATGTTCCTTTTTGACGTCAGCACTAGCAAATTCTACACAGAGATTTATCTCTTTTGAATTAGGAAACAATAATATGCTGAAGTTGGCTTTAGTTTATTATGGCGCATTAAAGATACATAGATATTTGTCTTTATTAATTGTAGCTATATGTGAAGTTGTAGGCTTGGTTTTTATTTATAACTATATGAATGTTCCACAAGACCGTTTAGTAGAAATGAGTTTAGTCCTCCAGTTCTCGATATTGGTTTTTGTATATAATATTTTAATAGTTCCTTATAGAGCAATACTTACAGCTTATGAGCGTTTTGATTGGATTTCTATTCTTACAATAGTTGAATCTATTTTGAAGCTATTAATTGCTTATCTCATAAGTTGTTTCTCTTCGAATCGCATTATTTTATATGCATTGTTTTTCCTGTTGATTACAATGATAATCTTTCATTTATATCAATTTGGAAGTAGAAAATATACTGTAATCCTCAAACCTTTTTCTGATATAGACGTGCTTGTCTTAAAGAAGATGGTTAGTTTTGGTGGATGGAATTTTTTAGGTGGAATAGGTCAGGTAACAATGAATCAACTTAGTAATATGATGATTAATGTTTTTTGCGGACCATTAGTTAATGCTGCCCAAGCTATTGCAACTCAAGTAAATTCTTATGTTAATAAGTTTATTCAAGACTTTCTTTCAGCAATTCAACCACAAATCGTTAAGAGTTTTGCTTCCAATGATGATTCTTATCTAAGAAAAGTTGTTTTTTCAGGGATGAAGCTCTCGTTCTTTTTAATTGTTGCAGTTGCTATTCCGATTGCTTTTAATATAGAATTTATACTAACTTTATGGCTAAAAGAATATCCTGAATTTGTTCCTGTATTTATTAAGTTGTTATTAGTAAATTCTGCAATTGTTGCTGCAACAGGTACTTTAAGTACTCTTATAGAGTCTAATGGAAATATAAAGTGGACACAAATTTCATATACGATAGTTTTAGTTTCATGCACATTATTGTCTTACTTTGGACTTAAGTTTACTCATGATGCTAATTGGGTCTACTATTCTTTGATTTTATCTTCATTTCTTTGCTTGGTGGTAAGAGTATATTTTGCAAAGAGATTTGGATTAATATGTTTATCTGATTATTTGCTTTTGTTTGTTAAGTGCTTTATACCTTATACTGTAGTATATTTATCATTATATTATGTCTTAAGTATGTTTTTGGATAATTCGGGTATCTTATACCTAGGTTGTTCAATTTTGCTAGCAATACTTTTTCTACCAAGTTATGGATATTATATATTCTTAAATTCTGTAGAACAAAATTTTGTGAAAAATATAGTTTCCACATTGTTTAGCAAATACAGGTCAAAACAATACAAATAATCATCTGTATTTTTTTATATATATTGTTGATAATGATTAATTTAAATGATATGAATGATTTTAAAGATATAAAGGTAGCAGTAGCCGGTACCGGCTATGTAGGTCTGAGTATAGCAACCCTGTTATCTCAGCACCATCATGTAACAGCAGTAGATGTAATCCCTGAGAAGGTGGAGAAACTCAATAATAAGATTTCTCCAATCCAGGACGATTACATCGAAAAGTATTTGGCAGAAAAGCCATTGAACCTCGTGGCAACCCTTGACGGCAAATCAGCCTATAAGGATGCAGATTTCGTAGTGATTGCAGCACCAACCAACTACGACCCAGTGAAGAACTACTTCGATACAACCCATGTAGAAGAAGTCATCGACCTGGTTCTGGAGGTAAACCCAGATGCAGTGATGGTCATTAAGAGCACCATCCCTGTCGGTTATACCCGTAGCCTCTACTTGAAGTATGCCAAGAAGGGCGTGAAGAAGTTCAACCTTCTCTTCTCTCCAGAGTTCCTTCGTGAGAGCAAGGCTCTCTACGATAACCTTTATCCAAGCCGCATTATCGTAGGCTATCCAAAGATTATCGAGCGCCCAGAGTTCGAAGAGGAGAACGAGGCTATCAAGTCTGTAACCAATGTCGACATGTTGAAGGAAGCTGCCAAGACATTTGCCGCTTTGCTCCAGGAAGGTGCCATCAAGGAGAACATTGATACTCTCTTTATGGGTATGAAGGAAGCCGAGGCGGTTAAGCTCTTCGCCAATACCTATCTGGCACTCCGAGTAAGCTACTTCAATGAGTTAGATACATACGCAGAGGTAAAGGGACTCGATACCAAGGCAATCATCGATGGCGTAGGTCTCGACCCACGCATCGGCACCCATTACAACAACCCAAGCTTCGGCTATGGTGGTTATTGCCTGCCAAAGGATACCAAGCAACTCCTGGCAAACTATGCCGATGTTCCAGAGAACCTGATAGAGGCAATCGTAGAGAGCAATCGTACCCGTAAGGACTATATTGCTGATGCCGTACTCCAGAAGGCAGGCTATTACAGCTATGCTGATGCCAACAGCTATGATGCTAGCAAGGAGCACAACTGCGTGATTGGAGTCTATCGTTTGACCATGAAGTCAAACAGCGATAACTTCCGCCAGTCTGCCATCCAGGGCATCATGAAGCGTATTAAGGCAAAGGGTGCAGAGGTAGTTATCTATGAGCCAACATTGGAAGAGGGCAGCACCTTCTTCGGTAGCCGCATTGAGAACAACCTCGAAGCCTTCAAGTCACAGAGCCATGCTATCATCGCCAACCGTTATGATGCTTGTCTGGATGATGTAAAGGATAAGGTATATACAAGGGATATTTTTAGAAGAGATTAATATGAAAAAGACTGTAGCTGTTTTACTGACAGTATTTAATAGAAAGGATATAACACTTAAAGGCTTATCGACATTATATGCTGCGATGAAGCCCGTAGAGGATAAATATTCTTTCGATGTTTATATGACCAATGATGGTTGTACGGATGGTACTCCAGGGGCTGTGAAAAATTGCTTTCCTGATGTACATATTATAAATGGTGATGGTAATCTTTATTGGAGTGGAGGGATGCGTAAGGCTTGGGATGTAGCTAGCAAAACGCTTGACTATGATTATTACTTATGGTTTAATGATGATGCTGTTTTATATGAAAATGCATTACAAGTTTTGTTAAGTACAGAAGAATCCTATTCTAATTCTATTATTGTTGGTAATATGTGTTCTTCAAATGACAAAAAGAAACTATGTTATGGAGGAAGGGATTTGGATAAAAAGCTAATTGAGGTTAATGATAGTTTTGCAAAAAAATGTAACTCTTTCAACGGTAATTTAGTACTTATTCCATCTTTCGCTTTTAAAAAACTGGGGACAATAAGCAAGGTATATTCTCATTCGTTTGGCGATTTTGATTATGGTTACAGAGCTTATAAGAAAAAAATCCAAATGTATATTTGTCCAGGTTTTCAAGGTATTTGTAATCGCCATGCATCATTGCCAATTTGGTGTAATCCAAATTTTAAGCTAGCAAAACGTATTAAAAACTATTATTCTCCTCTTGGTAATCCTCCTCGTGAGGCATTTCATTTTGATAGGATACATAAAGGTACGTTAATTGCTTTAATGCATATTATTACAAATCATGTTCGTCTATTGTTTCCTAAAATTTGGGATATTAATATTATATGATAATGGATAAATATCTAGTATTGAACTTTTTTTTGTGTTTTTTGTTACTTCTGCTATTTCCTTTAGGAGCAGTTTTTGTGTCCATGTTTTTGCTGTTTGGTAAAAAAGAAGGAAAGTATATTTGGCTTTTTTCTTTAATGGTTGCAAGTTACTTATCCTTTATAAATTGTTCGAAGGATATAATGTCAGACCCTGATCTTCCTTGGTATACAACACAATACTTAATGGCAGGCGATATGAAGTTTATTCCATATATATTTCAATTTGGTATGAATGGTAAGGGACGTGAATTGTTTTTTCCTACTTTTAATTATTTAGTGTATTTTATAGCAAGAGACAATGTTAAATTGTATATTTTCATCCATTCCTTTATTTGTTACTTTTTAAGTTTCTTGGCGATAATTAGACTATTTGAATACATGAGAGTTGACAGAAAAAACATTATTTATCCCATTATTTGGTTCGCATGTTTTCCATGGGTTTTTACATATACTAGTACTTTATTGAGACAGTTTTTGGCTGGGTCGATTCTACTTTGTATTATAGTTGATCATTGTTTCTATAAGAAAAAAATGATAATACCATATATATGCATGTTTTTGACTCATACTTCTTCACTTATATTTCTTCCATTGTTATATTTGAATTTTTTTAAAAAGAAAATTACAATTAAAACATTGGTTTTATATGTTTGTGGATTACTAGTATTTGTTTTTATTCAATCAATTTCATCATTCCTGTTTAAGTTTGTAAGTGGTGATAATGCATTGTCTTATGTGCTCAGTAGGGCTTCAACCAATACAACATTTGAATTACCTCCTTTAGGAGTAAGTAAAATTCTTTTCTTGATTATGTGTATTATATTATGCTTATACGCATTTTACTCAAAGAAAAAAAAGATAATGCTGTCTATAGAGCACTTACCAGTTATTAATTGTATAGTTGTTTTTAATCTATTTATTTTGGCAAATTTAAATCAACTAGAATTAAGTAATAGATTCTTCTTTTATTCATCAATATTGTCAATATTTCCTGTAATTTATTATTTTGGAAATAAACAATTTAGTTCTGCAAGAGCTCTAGGATTTTCTTTAATAATGAATTTAGTCCTAATTTTTTATATCACAGGTTCATCTTATGACTATAATATACCTTTTGGACTTTTATTGTTTCCTATAAATAATTTCCTTTAATATGTACACATTTTCAATAATAATTCCTCATAAAAATAGCTCACGCTTACTGGAAAGATTATTAATTAGTATCCCCCAAGATGATATGATACAAGTGATAGTAATAGATGATCATAGTATTGTAAGTGAGAAAAAATGTTTGAATGAATTACAAAAAAAATATTCATTTGAATTATATGTTAATACGTATGTTTATGCTGGTGGAGCTAGAAATGTAGGTATAGAGCATGCTAAGGGTGAGTGGGTTCTGTTCGCTGATTCTGATGACTTTTTTGAACCAAATGCATTTGATATATTAAAACAATATGTAAAATCAAACTTCGATATTGTTTATTTTAATGTAACGAGCAAGTTTTCTTCAGATTTATCTAATGGTTATCGTGATAAGTATATTAAATCTATTCTAGAGAAATGTAGAAAAAATAAAAGAATGGATATTTTAAGATGTTGTTATACTGTACCATGGGGAAAAATGTATAAAGGAGAATTCATAAAGTGCAACAATCTTCGTTTTGAAGAAATTATTGCAGGGAATGATATGATGTTTTCTGTAACTGCAGGTATCATTGCTAAAAATATTACATTTGATTTTCAGGAAATATATTGTGTTACTGTTACGGAAAATAGTATTACAACAACATTATCAAAAGATAGATTTGATGCCCGATTCCAAGCTACATTACGCGTAAATGATGTTTTGAGAAAAAATAATTATAGTAAATATCAAATTTCTATTTTATACTTTTTAGGTAAATCTTATCAATTTGGTATAAAATATCTGTTACATTGTATTTATGAATGTGGGCGTCATAGAAGTAATATCTTTAAAGGTTTGGAAAAAATATTTTATGTTAAGCAAGTCTTAATGGATAGGCAAAATACAAACAAGTTTATTAAATCATAATCTTTTACTTGTAAATTTATGATTATTAATTATACGTATATCATAATCATGGCCGGCGGTGGTGGCAGCCGCTTCTGATCAATGTCAACCCCAGATTACCCAAAGCAGTTCATTGATGTGATGGGAGTGGGTCGTTCCCTCATTCAATTGACGGTAGATAGATTGAAGCCAATCTGTCCTGTCGAAAACATGTGGGTGGTGACAAACGAGAAATATATCAGCATTGTCAAGGAGCAAATCCCTGACATGCCAGTAGATAACATATTATCAGAGCCGGAGGCACGCAATACCGCTCCATGTATCGCTTATGCCTGCTGGAAGATCCAGAAGAAGCATCCTGATGCCAACATCGTGGTGACACCATCCGATGTCCTGGTCATTAATACCTCGGAGTATCAGCGAGTGCTCTGCAAGGCATTGAGCTATACATCCGATAAGAACGCCATCGTTACTATCGGAATTAAGCCGAGCCGCCCGGAAACAGGTTATGGCTATATCGCCGCAGCAGAGCCAACATCCGTAGATGAAATCTACAAGGTAGAGGCTTTCAAGGAAAAGCCAAACCTGGAGACTGCTGAGCAATACCTTGCCGCTGGTAATTACTATTGGAATGCCGGAATCTTCGTATGAAACATCGATACCATCAGCAAGGCAATCCGAACCTTCCAGCCAAACCTTGCCAGCATTATGGATGAGATGGCTCCTTCTTTCTATACTGAACAGGAGAAAGAGGTAGTCGGCAAACTCTTCCCAACCTGCGAGAAGATAAGCATTGACTATGCCGTGATGGAGAAGTCTAAGGATATCTATACCCTGCCAGCCGAGTTCGGCTGGAGCGACTTAGGTAGTTGGGGCAGCCTCCGCACCTTGCTTCCACAGGATGAGGCTGGCAATGCCAAGGTAGGAAAGGACATCCGATTGTATGAATGCAAGAACTGCGTGGTTCATGCAGCCGACGAAAGCAAGGTGGTAGTTCAAGGCTTGGATGGCTATATTGTAGCCGAGAAGAATGGGCAATTGCTTGTCTGCTCTTTGAAAGAGGAACAGAGAATTAAAGAATTCGGAAAATGATAAATAATATAAATTTAAATGACTGAAAATATGTTGACACCAGAAAAAAAACAAAAGATTGAAGATCAGATAGAACTTCAACAGAACGCAATTTCATATGATATGAAAGAGTTTACAATAGAATTGTATGTTAATAAATATCTTAAGGATATAGATAAAGAAGATAACGAACTGTATGTTCCTGATTATCAAAGAGAATTTATTTGGGATGATAGACATCAGTCTCGTTTTATTGAAAGTCTTTACTTAGGATTACCAGTCCCTTTTATGTTTTCAGCAGAAATTAAAGAGAGTGGAAGATTGGAAATTGTAGATGGTTCGCAGCGAATTAGAACTTTGGCTGCATTCTTATCTGACGAACTAACTTTATCCCATTTGGAGAAACTTTCTGAAATGAATGGTTGTAAGTATTCAGAACTTCCTGTTGGCTTACAAAGAAGCTTTAAAAATATATCAATCAGAATGGTTGTGTTATCTGCTAAAGCTACAGAAGATGTAAGAAATGAAATGTTTGACCGTATAAACACAAGTAGTGTGCCTTTGCTGCCGATGGAAACGCGTCGAGGAATTTATAAAGGTATTTTTACTGATTTTATTGCAGAATTGGCAAAAGAACCTAGATTTAAGAAACTTTGTCCACTGGCAAATTACATGCAAAATAGAAGGGAAGAAGAGGAACTCTTGTTGAGATTGTTTGCTTTTAGCGAGATATTCCCTTCGTTTTCGATAGTAGAGAACAAAGGGGTTGCTAAATTTTTGGATAATTACTTGGCAGAAAAAAATAAAACCTTTAACAAAAATGAAAAGGCCGTACTGAAGAAAAATTTTTATAATCTTATAAATGCAATAGAAAAAATATATCCTAATCAAGGCTTTGCAAAGACAAAGATGGCTATAGGAATTTCTAAGCCATATTTTGAGGCAATTGCCGTTGGTATATATTTAGCCCTTATTGATAATCCTGATATTAACTTAGTAGCGAAGAAAGAATTGATTATAGACAAAAATAACAGAAATGAATTCTTTAAGTTAATTGAAGGTCGATATCGAACTCATACAGCTCAAAAGATACGTAATAGAATTGAATATGTAAAAAATCTGTATCTTAAATGATAATAGATAAAAATTTTAAAATGCGGGTGGAGGACATTAATGAAATTTTCACCATGCTTTCATTTGTATTAAAGCTAGAGTCACACAAAAACAAGCCATTGTTAAATGATGATACAAAAGAAGAATTGTATGTTACTCAAGAAATGCAGTGTGTGTTAAAAGCTCAATTTCTCTTGGTTCTATATAATTTAGTAGAATCAACTGTAAATGATTGTTTAAATGCATTATATGATGCTGTTTTTGATGACAACTTGACATATTTTTCCCTATCAGATGATATGAGAAAAATGTGGAGAAGTCATATGAAACGTCGCAACCATCCAAGTTTTGATAAGCCAGATGATGAGATAATGACTATGAAAATTAAATTTGAGGAATTGGCTGTTAATATATCAGGTAGCTTAGATATTAGAAAAATTTTTGAAATATTCCAAAAACATGGTTGTCCTTTAGATGATAAAGATAGAGGTGAGTTTTCTAATAGTTTTTTAATTGTGAAAAATCGTAGAAATATGTTAGCTCATGGTAACATTTCATTTTCTCAATGTGGTGCTTGTTATATGCTAACCGATTTGGAAAGGTTTAAAAATCATATTATTACTTTTATGCAGATGGTTACAACGACGATGAAACAACACATTAGTGATCATAAATATAAACGATATTAGGGCGATAATAGAAATGAAAACAGTAGAAATCTTAAATATTGAAATTCAGAACATTACCCGTCAGGAACTCTTGGAGAACTTGAAGGAGGGTGTTCTTGTGACTCCTAATCTTGACCATCTGATTAAACTTCAGAAAGACAAGGAGTTTTATGATGTATATCAGAAGTCGGAATGGGTGGTGTGTGACAGTAAGATCCTCTACCTGTTCGGTAAGTTGTTGAAGACTCCAATTAAGGAAGCGATTCCGGGTTCCAGCTTCTTCACCTCTTATTATATGTATCATAAGGATGATGCTGACTGCAAGATATTCCTGCTTGGTGCCAAGGAGGGTATTGCAGCCAAGGCTATGGAACGTATCAATGAGAAGGTGGGGCGCCAGATGGTGGTAGGTGCTCATTCTCCTTCCTTTGGCTTCGAGAAGCATGAGGATGAATGCGAGGAGCTGGTTCGCATCGTGAACGAGAGTGGTGCTAATGTGCTGCTCGTTGGTGTGGGTGCTCCAAAGCAGGAGAAGTGGATAATGAAGTATCGTGATAAGATGCCTGGAGTAAAGGTGTTCATGGCTCTGGGTGCTACCATTGACTTCGAAGCTGGAACATTGAAACGTGCGCCTAAGATTTGGCAGAAAATCGGTATGGAGTGGCTGTATCGTTGCATGAAGGAGCCAAAGCGCCTCTTCAAGCGTTACTTCGTGGATGATATGCAGTTCTTCTATTACTTTGGTAAGCAGCTCTTGGGAATATACAAGGATCCTTTCCGAAAAAAGTAGGATTACTTTCTTCGGAAGAACTTACATAGCAAGGCTATCGGAAGAAGGATGATAGCTGCTATGTAGGATAATATGATGCGTATGGCTTGCTTCATGCGTGCAAAAGTACAACTTTATGTTGAAACAACAAAAGATTTTCATTGATTTCTTGCGATTCTGTATTGGTTCTGTCAAGGAGATTCCTGGTTCTTTGAAGGAAGCGGATTGGCAGGAATTATATGCTATTGCCAAGAAGCAATGCCTGGTGGGTATTCTCTTTGATGGTATCAAGAAGTTGCCTGCTGAACATGTAGGGATGAAGAAGGAACTGCTGCTTCAATGGATGGCAGAAAGCCAGATGTTGGAGAATGCGAATGTTCGGCTGAATGATGCTGCCATCCAGGTTTCTGAGTGGTTCCGGAAAAAGGGATTCAGAACCTGTATCCTGAAAGGGCAGGGGAATGCATTGATGTATCCGAATCCTTATTCTCGTACGCCTGGTGATATTGATATCTGGGTAGAAGGTGGAGATAAACGAGTTATCTCCTTTGTCCGCTCTATCTCGCCTCATGAAAAGGCGTGCTATCACCACATCGAGTTCCCATCGTATAAGGGTATTGAGGTGGAAGTGCATTATCGCCCTAGCTTCCTGTTGTGTTTCTGGCATAACAGAAAGCTTCAGAAATATTATGAGAGGGTGAAGGAGGAGCAGTTCTCGCATCGGGTAATGTTGGGGGAACAAGGTGAGATTGCGATTCCGACAGCGGAATTCAATCTCATCTTCCAGTTAACTCATATTTATGCTCATCTGATGAATGAGGGGATTGGGTTAAGGCAGCTTCTGGATTACTACTATGTTCTTTGCGACTTTTATAAAGTCTATCAAAATTTTTCGAAAACCCACCCGTCCTCCCTTACCCTTAAGGGAGGCTCCACCGCTTTCCCCAAGCCCCTTTCCCCTCAGGGGACAGGGGATGTAACCGCTCCTCCTCGTCGCTCGGAACCGCTACGCTCTAAGGATGGCGGACCAAAGCGGTCTTCGCCAAATTGTGCGGGATGGGACCGCCGGGATGCTATTGGGGATATGACTTTTGCAACTGCTGCTCGCTCTTCTTTTGCTGCCAATTCTTCTGCAGCTATCGATAGGGTGCAGAAGGAATTGAAGGAGTTGGGATTGTGGAAGTTTGCCGGGGGTATCATGTATATCATGCAGGAGGTGTTCGGCATGCCTGCCTCTCGCCTTATTGTTCCTCCGAATGAGAAGTATGGTAGGTTTGTGCTGAATGAAGTGCTGGAAGCCGGGAATTTCGGAAGGCATGATGCCCGGAATCGGTTTGGTAGGTCACAGCTTGGACATAATCTCCAAAGGGTGTATCGGGATATAAGACTCGTGAGGTATTTTCCTGCTGAGGCTCTATGCGAGCCTTTGTTTAGGATATGGCACTTCTTCTGGAGGCTAAAATATAAAAAATAAAATAATCAAATAATTAATTGAAATAATTCTGTTTATGTTTATCGAGATGCAGATAGGTAATCAGCTAGATGAGGTTGACTGTCTGCACTTCGATTATCAATGATAATCATAATGAAGAAAAAAGTATTTGTAAGCGGTTGCTATGACCTGCTGCATTCCGGTCATGTGGAGTTTTTCCAGCAGGCATCACAGTATGGTGACCTGTATGTGGGTATCGGATCGGATGCTACTTATCTGGAGTATAAGCATCGCAAGCCTATGTTTCCGCAGGAGGAAAGGCTATTCATGGTCAAGAATATCAAGGCGGTGAAGGATGCGTATATCAATGAGGGAAGCGGAGTCATCGATTTCCTGCCTACTCTTGATAAGGTGAAACCGGACGTGTTTGTGGTGAACGCTGAAGGTGGGTCTGATGAGAAACGTAGGATCTGTAAGGAAAGGGGCATCGAATATGTCGAACTCCAGCGCACGCCTCATGCTGGTTTGAAGGCACGTTCTTCTTCTGACTTGAAGAAGGCGTTATCGAATGTATCTGAGAATTCGGCACAGGAGGCGGGGATTCCTACCCGTCTGGATCTGGCTGGATCTGGCTGGTACTTGGATTGACCAGCCTTATGTAAGCATGCATCATCCGGGATGGGCGATTACCATCTCGCTGGAACCGACCTTTGAGGTGCGCGACCGCTGCGGTCTGTCTACCTCTACCCGTAAGATGATTCAGAAGATATGGCCGGTGAAGTTGCCGAAGATGGACCCGGAGATGCTCGCCCGACTGGTATTCTGCTTTGAGAACAATCCGGAGCGTCATGACGGTATCATCTCGGGTGCCCAGGATTCTATCGGTATCTGTGTTCCCGGTCTGGTGCGTCATTATTATGACAATAACTTCTGGCCGGAGAAGATAGAGAGTACGCAGGATGAGATGACCCTCCGTTTCCTGGAAGACCATCTGGTGATGATTCCGATGGAACCGAGACGGCCGGGATGCAGTGTGGTGGAAGGTAAGGATATCACGCCTGAGAAGGTGAAGGCGCTGGCTGATGCGGCTGATGCCTGCTGGAAGGCGATTCTGGCGCACGACCTCGATGCCTTTGCTGCAGCATATAGGGCATCTTTCGAGGCCCAGATTGCGATGTTCCCGGGTATGGTGAATCCGTCTGTCAACGGTGTGATAGAACCGGAGGCGAGTGTACAGCCGATGATAGACCGCTACAGCAACATGGAGGAGGTTCTGGCATGGAAGATGCCGGGAGCCGGTGGCGGCGGTTATCTGGCACTGGTAGTAAAGGACAGTCTTAAATTTGCTGAGAATCATGACGAAGCCATCCATCTTCAGATACGAAGGGCATAACTATCTGGTGCCCTTCCTCATCATCAGCAGCCTCTTCTTCATGTGGGGCTTTGCTCATGGCATCCTCGAAGTGCTGAATCCGCATTTCCAGGAGTCGTTCCATATCAGCAAGGCGATGTCGGCCCTGACGCAGACTGCTGTCTATGGTGCCTACTTTCTGATGGCGCTGCCTGCCGGATGGATTATCCGGAAGTGGGGCTACAGGAGGGGAGTGATAACAGGACTGGTTCTCTTCGGTATCGGTGCTCTGATGTTCATACCGGGAAGCAGGATCAACAGTTTCTACTTCTTCGTTCTGTCGCTGTTTGTGATAGGATGCGGACTGACCTGTCTGGAAACGAGTGCGAATCCTTATACTACGGTACTGGGACATCCTGACAAGGCAGAGAGCAGAATCAACCTGTCGCAGTCGCTCAATGGTATCGGATGGATTGTAGGACCGCTGGTTGGCGGACAGCTTCTGTTCTCGGGTGTCAACATCGCCATTCCTTATGCCCTGGTGGGTATCTTCGTGCTTGCTGTGGCGCTGGTTCTGTCAAGAATCAAGTTGCCGGACCCAAGGAGAGCGCATGAGGCGGATACGAACGAGAAGGTGGAGGAGAAGCCGATGCGAGTGATGGCATTCGGTTTCGGTATGCTGACCTTGTTTCTTTATGTGGCTGCCCAGACGGGTGTGAACAGTTTCTTCATCAACTATGCAGAGGAGAGTATTCATATAGAGAAGCAGACTGCCAGTCTGTATCTCGCCTTTGGCGGAATGGGTCTGTTCTTTATCGGCCGACTGGCTGGTGGTGTCATCATGAATTATATCCAGCCAAGGCTGGTGCTTCTGGTCTGCGCCATCCTCACCTTTGTTGCTACATTGATTGTGGTGGTATGTAGTGGAACCTTATCTCTCATTGCGTTTTTCGCCCTGTATCTGGGAGAGAGCATCATGTTTCCGACTATCTTCTCGCTGGCATTGAGGGATGCGGGTACAAAGACCAAACTTGCCTCTTCATTGCTTATCATGACGATAGTGGGTGGTGCGGTTGCTCCTGTAATCATGGGGTATATTGCGGATACTACGGGGAGTATGGCGATTGAATTTCTTATACCGCTGGTATGTTATGGGGTGATTGGAGGGTATGCTGCATTGCCTAGATACTCTTCGACTGATGTCGAGAGGGGCTGAAAGAGTGATGAATTTAGGAAATGCTTATAATGAGTTTGTTTTAGGGGTTGGAGGTTCAGCCCATTTTATAAGATATATGAGATTATGGAATATCCAAAGAGAAAAAAAATCAAAGGACATGAATCGTTTGACAACGTGATAGGTGCATTTTGTACAAACTTAATTAAGATTGTAAACAATATCAAACCAGAAGAAATGACAAATGGCAAAGTGTTCTTATGTGCGATTTCACGTAAGACACCAAGATTGCTGGATATGGTAAAACCACAGTTGTCGTCTATTTGGGATAAGTTGTACATATTTACAGAGATTGCGCTTCCGTTTATAAAATGGTCTGATATAAAGACCATTATATTGATGGATGACGCTATCTATTTTGGTTCCACATTCAGTTATTATTATAATCTTATAAAATCGTATAATGATAATATCAACATCATTCCAATATGCTGTGTTAAAGCCTCAGAAGCATCCTTATCCTTTGAAAACAATTTAAAGGCAAGTATCCAACCAAGAGTATATGGTCATTATTTTGTAAAATCATTAGCTGAATGTTTTTGTGAAGAATATGCACCCTTTGAGATAGAGTTTCCTGCATTGGAAATAGAACTGCCATATAACTCACCACAAGATATCAGTAATTTCTATGCCGAATTGTATAACAGGACGAAGAAAACATATAAAATAACGGCAATTGAGATAGATCAAGATGGACGAGGCTGTTTTGAGTTTGGTTGGAATATAGGATCAACTAGTGAATTAAGAAAAATACGTTTCTATATACGAGGTAATCGTTTAACTATATCCTCTATAACAGCTTATGATATTTCGCAAGAAGATTTAGATGGTACAATTGAGTGGAGAAATACCGAATGCCTGAAAATATGGAATCTTGTAAAAAATGATATTTCCACCCTATATGATGACAGAGGAAAAGATAATGCATATTATAGAGTACTATGTATCTGGTATAATTATATATGCTCGATTCTCGCCTTTTTGGAAAAGAGAAATATTCTAGAAGATGCTTTAAATAAAATATTTGGTATGACAGAATTCTCTTTTTCTGTGAAACGTAATACATTAGAACAAGTCATTGGAACAAAAAACGCAGCAGAAGCATATTCTATTATAAATAACATGCTAGCTGAAGATATTGTAGAAAAGAAAGGTACCAATTTCGTTTCTACAGTCCATAAACTAAGAGAGCAAGAACTTTTGCCTTCCAAATTTGAATATGAAGATTATTATTATGCTATGCAGAAAAAATATATCGCTCAATGCCAAGGCAATTTAGAGGAAGAACTTACCAGTTTAATTTATCTTCAATGTGTGATGATAGATAAAATGAACAGGGATTTCATCGTCTTGGACAATGAGAGATTGAAATACGGTCATACATTTTCTTCTATTAAGAATGTGCTAACTTTATATAGTAAAGCACCTCGCCAACAAGATTTTCTAAAAATTCATGCATGGGTTGACAAATACATCGACAGAGCCACGATAGTACCACAATATATTACTGTAAATACGGAAAATAATGGTAAAATATGGGTAAGAGCTATGCGCTCTGGAGAAAATGAACCCTTAATTCCGCAACACTATATTTAACATTATTTATAAGTGCCTGAGCAACAAAAAGTTACCCAGGATTTTGCCATGTCAGAATTTTCACTTACCTTAGTGTTGCGAAAAGAAGACAAGCAAAACTCTAATATGACATGGCAAAGATACAAATAAAATCTGAGAAACTCACTCCTTTTGGGGGAATTTTTTCGATTATGGAGCAATTTGATGCTCTTTTAGCTCAAACCATAGATTCCACCTTGGGATTGAGATGCACTATGTTTGGTTATCAATATAGCGAGATTCTACGCTCTCTGATGTGCGTATATCTTTGTGGTGGCTCATGTATTGAGGATGTTACAACTCACCTGATGAAACATTTGTCTCTTCATCCAACTCTTCGCACTTGCAGCGCAGACACCATATTACGTGCTATCGAAGAACTGACTTTTAAGAGCATCACCTATAAGTCTGCTTCTGGCAAATCCTATGATTTCAATACTGCAGACAAGATGAACTGCTTACTGGTCAATGCCCTGCTTGCTACTGGTCAATTGAAATCCGGTCAAGAGTATGATTTTGACTTTGACCATCAGTTCATTGAAACAGAGAAGTATGATGCAAAACCAACCTACAAGAAGTTCTTGGGCTATAGTCCAGGGGTGGCAGTCATTAACGACATGATTGTCGGTATTGAAAATAGAGACGGTAACACAAACGTGCGCTTCAACCAAAGAGAGACTTTGGAAAGAATCTTCAAGCGATTGGAGGCTTCGGAAATATATATTTCTCGTGCCCGCATGGATTGCGGCTCATGTTCGGAGGAAATCGTAGATATGGTAGAGGCTCATTGCAGGCATTTTTATATTCGTGCCAACAGATGCTCTTCTTTCTACGATTCCATGTTTGCCTTAACTGGATGGAAAACTGTTGAAATCAACGGTATTGAGTTTGAGTTGAATTCTATCCTTGTTGAGAAATGGAAAGGAAAACCGTATCGTCTTGTCATACAGAGACAAAGGCGAATAGATGGATACCTTGACATTTGGGAAGGCGAATATACCTACAGATGTATACTGACTAACGATTACAAGTCGAGTGCAAGAGACATCGTGGAATTCTACAATCTTCGTGGTGGCAAGGAACGCATCTTCGATGACATGAACAATGGCTTTGGCTGGAATCGATTGCCAAAATCGTTCATGGCACAGAATACTGTATTCCTGCTTATGACAGCTCTCATCAGAAACTTCTACAAAGCTATTATGCAGAGATTGAAAACCCATGAATTTGGATTGCGTGCCACCAGCAGAATCAAGACCTTTGTTTTCAAGTTCATCTCTGTTCCTGCGAAATGGATTAAGACATCACGTAGGCATGTATTGAACATTTACTCAGACAACAATGCTTATGCCAACCTGTTCAAGACAGACTTTGGTTAAAGACCATGCTTTTCTGGTTAAACCAGCGTATTACCTCAAGTCGCTTTATGGGGTAAGGGGATTTTGTGTCTGCGACATTTCTGTTGTGCAAGAAATATGTACAATAAAATGAATTTTGTCGCTTTGCAAGCAAAATCCCACTAAACCCTATAGGTTGCGGATTTGAGGTGAACATGATTTCATTGGAAATTGGTGCAGATTCCTAAGACATCACCAAATTTTTGAGAGCTTTTTTGTGTTAAAATAAGCAAAATAGCCCCCAGAAAGCATATAGTCATACCTACCCCTGTAGCAGAAGAAGACATTTTTTGACTTTTCTGTTACAAAAAAAACGATACGGAACTCTTTCTTTTAATAGCTTTTTGCTCGATTCCTAATTAGTTATCCGTATCTGTCCTCACAAGACTATAAGAGACAATGGTACATTGTCATAGTTCACTTGCTTTGGACTTTTCAATATGTAAGTTCTTTCTGTCGTCAGAGGTGTTCAACACTTCCCATTTTCTCTTTTGCTTGCCTATGGCAAACATTCTGCAAATGAGCTTAAACTTGACGGCATTCAATGCCTTACGCTTAGTATCAGAATCTTTTCTGCCTCCTAACTTTCGATTATAAAACATTTGCATTTCCACATCGTACTCAACAGCTCTCAATGCCGCCATAGACAGGTCAGCTTTCACTTGACCGTTACAGTGTGCGGAAGGTCGGGCACGCCATTTCACACTGGTACCAGAAGTGTGACTGCATGGAGCTACGCCAACATATCTCGCATATTGCCGAGCTGTGTCAAAAGCGGTAAAGTTTCGTGTGATGGCAATTATGTTTGTTGCATTGACAAAACCAATTCCTGGTATCGTCAACAGATTCTGAAAAGTGTCAAAGACATCTTCCTCCTTGGACATTAATTCACACTCTTCCTGATCTATCTTCTCAATGTCATGATTGAGCTTTTTAATGTAGCTCTCATACATGGCAGAATCCTCTTTCGTTTCAAACATCTGCATTCGGTTCATAAAGTTTGTCCGTTGCTCCACAAGGAACTTACGCTCATTGACAAGTTGCTTCAATTGTTGCATAGCCTTGCTTGGCAACTTGTATGGCTTGGCACATTCCGTGCCATCATAACGATAGAGGAAGTCAGCTATCTTTGCAGAGTCATTCTTGTCTCGCTTATCTATTGTCCCCATAGGATGATGTTTTACTATACGTGTACTAAGCATACAGAAAGAGTAATTCTTGGACGTGAGGAATTTTTCCAAGTCCAAGGAGTAGCAACCTGTAAATTCCATGCCAAACAGGGCTTGGGAAAGTACCACACGGCTCTTTTTGAGCCATGAGCACATATCGCCAAATCCCTTGCGAGTGTTGTTGAACACCTCATGAGGGAACATTTTGATGTTGGTGTCCTCACGAAATATAGATACATCTATGACATTTTTAGAGATGTCAATGCCTACAAATGATTTATTTTTCATATCTTTGCACCGCTTTACGAAAGGAACTCTCTATGTCAGGATAAGCCAAATCTTTTAAAAGCTGGGACGGACAGCTAATTCCCTAAAAGGCACTGAGTCTGACATTTCGGGCAGAGGAGACTATATCAAGGGAAAGGGCTTTGCCTAAGATTAAAAAGTTCACTACCTCTGTCTGGAGTTCCTTCCTTTTGAGGATTCCTCGCAAAGGTAGTGCCAAAAGCAACCAAGAGACTCTATCATGGTATAGTGATGGTCTTAAAACACTGTTAGTTCACTCCTGGTTGCTTGTTTTTCCCATTTCGATAATTGTCCGTCTCCACATACGGAGTACCTCGTTTTATAACGGCAAACATACGGAGTATCATCTTAAACTTGATTGCATTAAACACTATTCCACTGCATTTCTCCTTTCTCTTGCGTTCCCAGTAATCTCTGATGTTCGGAATGTGCTGCATGCAAACCAAACAGGCAATGGACAAATCTGCCTTTGCCTGTTTAAAACCTTTCTTAGAGACTGACGAGCCTTTTCTCACAGATGTACCAGATTCTTTCTTGAAAGGAGCGACACCAATATAGCAAGCGTATTTACGTGGGTTATCTATTGCCATGAAGTTTTCGGTCAAGACAATGGTTTCAAGTGCGACAACACGCCCAATACCAGGTATTGATGTCAGCAGGGAAAAGTTCTTGCTGATGTCCGCATCTTCTTTTATGTACATGTCAATTTCATTGTCTATGCCTTTAAGTGCATCATTGAGCGTTTTAAGTTGCCCATTCTTACGTTCCACAGACAAATCTGTGTCATACGCACATATATCATGAAGCTGCTGCTTGTAAAGGACTGACTGCTTGACTGTCTGCTTGCGTTCCGCCAAAAGCCTCTTCAACTTAAAATATACAGGAGAAGGAAGTTTTGATGGGTTGCGAAGAATCTTTCTGTGGTTCTGCTCACAGTAAATGGCTATGCGGAAAGAATCAAGCTCGTCAGTCTTGATGCGGTCGAGCGAACGCAGTCCATCATCCAAGTCTGGCTCAAAGCGATGCATCTTGCGAGGTTCCACCATCCTATAAATATAATGTTTCTCTTCCAACCACAGTCTAAAGTTTTGGGTGTAAAGTCCTGTATATTCCATACAGAACAAGACTATATCAAACCCCTTGCTTACCTTTGCCACCCATGAACCAATTTTCTTGAAACCTGCATTGTTGTTGCTCACCTTTATATGGGCTTTCTTCCAATCAATGCTTTCTCCGTCATAATAAGCAAGGTCGAGAGTCTGCTTTGAGACATCCACGCCTATGTAAAGTTCTTTATCCATAATTTTGACATTTAATAGTTAAATGGAATCAAGAAAGTTGGCTGGATTATATAAGGACTATGACATGAGAAAGGGCATACCTTGAAAGAAAGATAGTTCACCTTAACACCCATTAACCAAATATCCTAACTTGATTCCTGGGTGCAAAGGTAAAAGAAAGAAAGTGGCGGAACGAATTTTCATCGCTCCGCCGATATGGATTTCATGTCGTTGCAACCATTCGTTGCTCTATAAGTCTTGCATTGCTGTTCACCAAGTTGATGATGTCGGCATGGTGCTCGGTGTCCTTGTTCTGTAGTCCGTGGCATTGTACGACTTTCATCTGTTCGAGTGAAAACTCCACGGTCTCAACCCTTTGTTCGGCTATTCTTGCAGAGAAGATGATGCAGTCGGGATTGAGTGAGTAGTTTGTACCGCTGCCTACGCAATGGTGCATCGCCTTACCCTCAAGAACGTGCTCCCTGACGCTTTCAAGCATTCTCACCACGATATTGCCGTCCGTGAACATCAAACCGAAGAAACGGCTCTTCATTTCCTTGAACTTGTCCTCGTTCTTCAATGCCTTGCGTATCTCCTCCTCGGTGCGCTCCTTTTCTTTCTTTGCTCTGATTTTCTCGGATATTCTGTCGTGCTCGGCTTCAAGGTTGTCGGGACAAATGTAATGTGGACTTCTGATGTCCTTGCCCATTTCTACCAACATACAGATGTAGTCCGCCCATTTGCCGATGTCTGTAATAAGGTAATGGTTGCGGTTGGCTATCTTGTAGGCATTCCAACAAGTTTCCAAGTGCCGTGGGTGGTCTATGAAGTGGCGGACGTGTCCGTAACGACATTGTTTCATCATCGTTTCGATGCGGTGGTCTGTCAGCATCGCCTTGAACAATGTAAGCGGTTCGATGCCGTGAAACGCTCCGTCAAAGCCGTTGCGCCATATCTGAGGAATGACTTTCATATCGGGGCAGACCGGAAATGAAGCAATATGCTGATAGGTGGTGTTGTCCCTGCGCAGTTCAATGTCGGAGTCGTAGCAGAACGTGTCCATATAGATACCCATTGTGCGCTTGCGTGCCATAACCTCCACCTTGCCTTTCTCGTTCATCCAATAGCGTGCCACCTCCCAACAAAAGATGTCTGCCTTTTGTCCCTTGCGGTAGTAGGCTTTCATCTGATATGCTCGCATAAGTTGCAGTCCCTTACGCTCGGTGAGTACGCTGAAATAGGTAGAAGACATTGCCTTCTGTCGCTTGGTGCGCTGCACTTCCAACTTTGCCTTACACTTCGGGCAGACACATTTGTCCGCATCATCGTCCGTAGTCCAAGTGTGTCCGCAGTCCATGCAGGTGGTCTGTCCGTGCTTCAACTGAAAGGCATAGTGGTCAAGACATTCACGGAATGCCCATTGCATTTGCGCTCCCTTGATAGGTCGTAACCCCTTGTTTGAGGTTACGACTTGCTTCTGATATTTCGTTCTTGGTTTCATAACGTGTCGAATAATGATGGTTGGTGTACTTCTGCTTCCGTTCTCTGTGAGGTGCGCTTGGCGGTATCTCTGTTACGCATCTTGTTCATCTGCTCTTGCTGATATTGGCGGATGGCTTCCTGTCTTGCCTGTGCCTTCTCCTCCTCTGTGAGTTCGATGTGGTGGTTAACAGACACTTGGCAGTTCAATGGTTTTCCTACCTCGATGTCCTTCTCCTCGTAGTAGTGGATGGCTTGCCCATATATCTCGTCATCGCAAAAGCCGTTGCAACCGCTCTTCTGCACCCAATTAAGTATGTAGGTGACGCAATCGTCTATGTTCTTGTCGTGGTTGTCATACTTGGCTGCAAAGAGTTCGTCCTCCATAGCACGCTCCTCCAAATAGGCTTGTATGGTTCTCTTGAAATATTCTGTAGTGTTCATATCTGATGTTGTTAAAGGGTTCGTTACTCATGATAGATGATGTCGCAGTCCTCAACTTCTGTAGGCAGTCCGAAGAACGGATAATGGCTGAAGTAAGGTTCTGTGCACATGTCCTCGTTGTATCTCGGACTTACTATCTCAATATTGTTCTTGCGCATGGTTTCGTCCACCATACGGATTTCCTCGTCTGTCAGTCCGCTTGCATCGCCGTTGATGATGTAGCAGAGTGCCCATGTAGGTATCGCTTCAATGCTTCTGTTCATATCGCTTGTTCTTTAAAGTGTTAATAACCAAATGAATGTTCCAATCAGTACCACCATAGAAAGAATGGAAATGATGATGCCGAAGATGAACTTCACAATTCCCAATATGACTTCACCGACCATGCAGAGAGCCATATATCCCAACCAAGCCACCAAAGTGATGAGGGTTGAGCCGACTGCGGAGAGTAATCTCCACCAAGTCTGTGTTATATTGATGTTTGTTGTCATATAGCCTTGAATTAAATTTATTTGCGGTTCCAGGAACTGAAGGGAAGTTCTCGTTTCTTCACCTTTTTGTCGCTCCCTTTTCCGACATTTTTTTTTGCGTCTTCCTGTCGCATCGGTCGTTTCGTTTCAGGTGCCTTTCAAGGGCGGCGAGGCTGGAAATACAAGGTTTTTCGGAAAAATACTACCCAACGGTGTGGAGATTTTTTCGAAAACCGAAGGCTCGACCTTTTATTTCCAAAGCCCACTGCCATACCTTTGCACCTGCACGATAACGGTTGATGCCAAAAGGAAAGACCTTGTGGAGGAAAGAAAATCAGAGCGGCAAATGAAAATAGAAACTTCACGGAAGTTTTTGGACTGTACGATTATCGCATACCCATTTCTGAGAAATGGATACAATTACTGTCTTGCAAATGTTTTTAGGAAAATGGAAATCGCATACAAGAATGGCACAGCCTTCAGAGAAATTCCGGTGAAAGAAGAGTATGGCTTGTCCATGCTTCTTGCATCGGGTTTTCTCCAAGGCTGTGCTGCCAAGCATGAAAGTGGTCGTTGAGGTTTACATCAATGACTTCTTTCTTGCGGTGGAGTATGCAAACAAAATGGTACGGCAAATCAAGGAATGGTGTTTCTTTTGATCGGTTAGCCTGCAACCGACAAAAAGAAACACTTTTCCTCATGCCGTACTACTGAGACATGAAAGGGTGGCGTGCCACTGTTTCATGTCGTTTGGATTGTGCGATAAAAATGGAACTGCGAGTTGTGGCTATAAAAATCAGCCGTTGTCAGCACGGCAAACAAAGAAAAGTCCTTGGCAGTATAGTCTTGAAGCATTTCAAGGCATACTGTCAAGGATTTTTCTTGCCGTGCCATAGTCGGAGGAAGTTAGTCTGAGGTACGAGGACTGTCTTTCTGCGACGACGGCTGAGTCTTATAGTGGATATTCATAAGGAGAGAAAAGCAAACGAATAAAAATACGTATTTTCTGAATTTAACTCAATAATGTTGCTTATGTAGCAATTATTTTCAGACATAAACAATACTATCGAGAAAGAAGTTCTATCATACGACCTTCTACTCTCTTTTTGGTAAAGTCTTGTGGACTTTATTTCCTATGAACACATGCGGAAAGTCAATGCCCGTTTCTATGTCTGTAAAACTTGCCGTTAAATAGGTTTGCGGTAACATGTTTATGCTTGACATGTTTGACAGAAGGTATGCAACATTATCGTTTTTTAACTTAAAGGTATGTTCGAAGGTACTATTTTCTCCTTTTAAGTCGAAAGACAACATGGTTCCATTTTGAGATATATGGTATGTTCCTTTCATAATTGGTATGTCATTATATTTAAACTGCATGTTATTATAGCTAAAAGCGTAACATATGCTATCCTCACTTGCAACCAATACGAATAAGCTATTTGACCTTATATTGAGGTGGTTTCCTTCCTCCTCTTCAAAGTTCAACGTAAGAAATGGGAGAATCACATTTACCTCAATGCTACATGACTCGTTCGTGATTTTATCTCGTACGAAGATGTGAGTAGTACCTATTTCCTTGCCGATAAGAGTGATTTTTTGTTTGTCATTCTGAGCTGTAGAAATGTCCACTTTGTCGTTACCTTCAACAACAAAGTTTCCGCTTCCGCCAGTTATTATGAGGTTTGTCGTATCACCCAAGGATACCTCTGCATAATTTTCTATAGTCAGAGGCTGATACTCATTTTCTTTATTGCTCTTACATGCAAAGAAGCATAACGCAACTAAGATAACACCTAATATACTATATATTTTCATAATTTTATAATATATGATAAAGAGGGAGCGTCTTGTATAACGCACCCTCTTAGCTGGTTGTTTTATTTCTTTCTTACATTAGGATAGAGTTTCAAATCCTGGTTGTAATGTCCGTTGTACGAAGTTTCAAAATCCAGATTGGTGGTGTTTCTATCCACCATATAGTACCCATCCTCGCTGCCGCTCCATCCAAAATTCGCATGGATGTATGTGTCGTTTTGCTTTACAATGATACGGGTGGTCGTTGTTCTTCTGCGGATTTGATAACCGTCAAGAATCCAGCAATGTCTTCCTCCGACACTAGAACTTCTTGTGCCCGCTTCATATGCTCCTGTAATAATTACGGGATACAATTTGTCAAGCGATTCTACAATTCGTCCCGCATCCATAGAATATCCAGCCCACTTACTTCCGGAATCAAAAGTGATGCCAAGTCCACTAAGGTAGCTTGAGGCATTGCTTATTTTTGCACCACCCTCTCCATTATTCCATGTTGTTTGAATTCCGTGAGCAACATGGTAAAATAAATTTGAAATCTGTGTTTTTAAAGATTCACTTCCATAATTACTAATTTCCGAGGATGCCTTCAGTGCACTCCAATTAAGCGAAACACCATTGACAGTAGATAAACATTCGTAAAATGCAACTATCTGAGCAATAGCAACAGCGGTACATCCTACAGCGTTTTTCCCATAATATGGCCATCCTTGCATGGCGGATGCAGTAGTCTCAGCCATAAGATTGTTGTATGGCGCACACTGATTCCAGTTTGTGGTGATAAGTGGTGTCACTTGCTTTAACAATGTGCCCTGAGGATTGGACGTAGCAACCGTTCTAGTAATACCCTTTTGAACTTCGATACGGTCTTTTACTTCATCAAAAGTAAAATTACAGGTGCCAATCTTTGCAGCTATTTTAGCTTTAGCACTTGCTCTCAAAGAATCTATAGCAATATCTACAGCCTTCACTTTGCTTATCAGCGAACGCTGAGCTTCTTTGAGCATCATAGCTGCACCTTTGTTGGTGAGGGTGTCATTGAGAGAGCCATGCTCAACATATGCTATGACTCCAGGGACTCTTTCGTCTCCAGAAACGATAGCATAACCAGCATCGTCACCTTCGTTTAGGCTTACCTCATAGAGAGGAATCTGTTTTCCGTTACTATAAGAGGAGAGGGAAAACTTCTTCACAATTGTCGGATTGGCAGCGATAGCTCTAGTGGAATTGCCTGTTGTAGAGAATTTGCTTACCATATCAACAATCTCGCCTTGCGTCATCTCTAGTTGAGAATCTGGTTCAATACTTGCATACTCTTGTTGTGTGAGGAGGATGGAACTTTTGGCATCGTTGGCGATGTTATCGTCAATATCAGAGCAAGAACTCATCATTCCAGCCACACAAAGAGCAACGATAAAAAATTTCTTCATTGTCATTGTTGCTTTAAAATTAATATTCAAAATAGTATATAGCTATATAACTTCTTATCAATGCGTAATATGGAATTTTCCTTTATAAACCAAATTGCCCAAAACAATCATGATAGTATAATTGCCTGTGGGCAAATCTTCTGTTTCAAGAATACTATATGTGCGTCCTTCTACAATACCATTTGTATTTGATGAAGGAACTCCATACTCATCAGAGATGTAAATTGCGTACTCTCCAGAATAACGACTTATTTCTACAGTAACATATGCAGACTCTTGGTCAACCATTACTGAAGGAATAGCACTGCGTGCACCACCATGTTGCCGCATCCCATCCATATGGGTCTTTATGCCCTTTGCTGTAGAGGGCAATGTTGTTAGTAACAACAATAATGTAAAAATGATAATTTTCTTCATACTGATTTCGTTTGTTGTTAATTTCGGTGCAAAGTTACGTTAATTCCAAACACTCAGCAAAGAAGTTGGGTCTAATTCTTTAATTTTGTAACATTTTTATTATATACTGATAATCAACGTATTATATACCCCCCCCCCAGAAAAATGGAGGTCTAAATTTGAAGTTTTGCTACTGATTTTAGTAGTTTTCCATGAATTCTCGTAGAGATTTTTGTTCTTTTTCTATGCCTACTTTTGCCTTGTAGAGAAACAGTTTCTGCTTAATTGCTTTCTCGCTGATACCATAGATTAGTGCAAGTGCCTTCTGTGGCATTTTAAGACGGAGCAGCATCATCAGTCGTAGGTCTTTCTTCGTCAATCCCGAGAACTGCGCTCTTAATCTTGACACAAAGAGATTCTCGACACTATCTAAAAACACTTCTATTTCATTCCAATCATCTTCTGATATGAGTATATGTTTCTCTGTCTCGTTTCTCATGGACTCTATCTTTTCCATTATATCAATTTTCTTTAGAAGAAAATTCCTCATAGTGCAAATTTGAATATCTCGGTGAGAGAGTTCTTGCGCATGGAGCTGTTCTGCCATTGTAGCCTTTTGTTTTGCTTGCTTCTTATTGGTATTATATATGTAGAGTACAAAAATGATAACAATTAGTGCCAGTACAACCGTCAATACTGTTGCAGCTTTTTGCGATGTAATCTCACCTTGCAATCTTGCTTCTTCCTTTTCTTTTTGCAGAACAGAGACATAATAGTCATTTTTGACTTGCATGGTTGTACAGTACATTTTGTCTAAATAGTAGTTTGACGAGTCAAGGCAAACAATAGCCGGTTGTATTTGTCCTTCTCTTATTGCCGCCTTACATCTGATATAATAAATAAGGTGTCGGCTAGCATGAGAATCTTTACTGACCTTTGCAAGAATATCTTTTGCCTGTAGCGTTGAATCAACATCACAATATGCATCTGCTAGGGCAAGGGCGTTCGAAGTATCAAACATCGATTTCCTATATAAATAGGCTTCCTTTGCACAAGTAAGTGCCTTTCGGTACATTCCTACATCATGAAAGAACCGCGACATGTCTTGATAGGTATCAGCAAGAACCAGTGAGTCGCCTAATTCTTCTGCCAAGCTCAAAGCTGTTTTGCATTCTTTTAGGGCTATAGCAGAGCTATCAGCAAACTCAAGGGCCTCACATAGGTTCAACCTGAAGTAAATCTTATTGGCAAGTGATATTCTCGTATCTCTTTCACATTTGTCAATAGCCATTCTTGCATGAAGCAAAGCTTGTTTGGCATCCGTCATCTTCTCTACTTTAGAAAGTTTTTCCAAAGCAAGGCATTCCGTAAGGATGTCGTCTATCTTTTCTGACGCTTTATATGAGCGATCTAGACAACGGATGGCAAACTCCGTGCTATCATTTAGCATATAGTATTTGCCCATATAGTATTGGCATTTTGCATAAAGGGAATCTGCGGGATGCTTTTCATACCAGTTGTATCCAATGCGAATTAGCGAATCTTCGTCCACATCCAACCCCGACTTATCTTGTGCCATTGTGTACACAACAGCGTACTTTGCCTGTTCAGACTTGCCCAGTTCACTGAACTGCATGTTGTTCAGGAGTACGAGGGCACTATCCGGGTGTTCTCCTGCCAGTAGCAATGCTTGTGCTATTGTGGTATTAGGCTTGTGTTGGCAAGACGACATAAACACCAAAACCACAATAATCAATGAACTGATGTGAATATAAAAATTTTTCATGACTTAATTCCTTTATGTTTTTTTTGTCTGCAAAAATACAAATTTTCCGAGAAATACGACCAGAAATAAGGTCTAAATTACCAATCTATAATCATAGCGATTATCTTGTTGATACACAGCAGATTATTTGTGTTTAACTGCTTTTTACAAGTCTAAATTTTAGTTTCGGTAAACACAAAAGTGTCTTTTATACCTGCGATTAGTGAAAAATATGCGGTTAAGGTTGCCTCTTACCAATAAAAGATATTTTTGTCATCTCAAAAGAAATTTTCAGTGCAAAAAACTACCTTAGTACTGAGCGCTCCGGTTTTCAGATTGATGAACAGCCATTCGCCCATGAGCAGGTTGATGTGACCGATGTTGCGTTTCAGCGAAAGCAGCGATTGCTTGTCCCAGTTTACATACCATGCAGCTCTGATTCCCATGCGCGGATCGTTCCACTCTCTGAGATATTTCTCGGTAAGCAGGCTACCATTTCCTGTAAAGCGGGTCTTTCTGGCCGATGCCTCGGCATAGGCGTTGTGCATATTCTTCTCGTGAAAGAAGCGGCGAAAGGATGAGAATATGTAAACCAAACAGAACATTTAAAAAACAGGAACCCTTGCCACATAAGTTTGAATGGATTGAAATGGAAATAGCAAAGAATAGAGAAGAATATGGTTTAATAAAAACAGATTTATCCAAGCAAAAAATCGAGGATAAAAAATCTTAAAACATTCTTTATCCCCGATTAAATATCGTACCTTTGCAACCGAAAGAGTTCTTTGGATGGTTATGCAAATCACAGCAGGATGCTACATTCTGTTTATTTCTAATTCGTAACCTCTTCTTTTTATGAGATAAAAACTTATCTCATTCTCAATCACTTATAAAAAATACGTACTTTCCTGCCCCGTAAAAGCGACAAATATACCAGAATCAAGATTCGGACGAATTGAAAGGACATCACGCAAGAAGAGAATTTTTGTGGTTGTGTGCATATTGTTGTTTGTTGTAGCAAACTTGTGCCTGTTTTGTCAGGAACAGGTGACAAAGTACTTCTTGATTCCAACAGAAGTTTTAAAATCTTCATTCTTATTTGGGTTAAGTATATGTGTATTCATTCTTGGTATATGTGTTATTCTGTTTCAACTTATTCTTTTCATAAAGAAGATTAGTATCAAAAATCTAACGTTAGATAAGGCTACCTTAGAATTTGAAGAGAAGAAGAATGTTTCCATTATGAATCGCTATTTGGACGAGATTCTTTATCTCTTCCAGGAAAAGAAGTATAATGTTGTAATATTTGAAGATATTGACCGCTTTGAAAATACTCATATATTTACAAAATTGAGGGAATTAAACCTGATTCTTAACCAGTCTGAAGAAATAGGAAGGAGAATTGTCTTTCTATATGCATTGAAAGATGACATTTTCGCCAATGCAGAAGAACGAACAAAGTTCTTTGACTATATAGTTCCTGTTATTCCTTTTGTGAATGCTTCTAATTCTGGTGACTTGTTCAGAAGAAAAATTACTGGCTTACGTATTCCTGAGGCAGAGGTAAATTCTTCATTTATTACGGATATATCAGCGTTTGTTAATGATATGAGGGTATTGACAAATGTAGTGAATGAGTTTGATCTTTATCATAACTTGCTTGACAAGAAACTTAAGAAGGATAAATTGCTGGCTATGATTCTATATAAGAATCTCTATCCTACAGATTTTTCTTTGTTGCATCAGAATAAGGGCGTGGTTTATGAGACATTTATATCTGCAGGAATATTAAAGAATGAAATCAAAAAAGATGATTGGAAACGATTAGAGGAGATAGACTTGGAGATACAAGCTATATCAGAAGAGTCTCTTCGGTCTATAGAAGAATTACGCGCTGTTATTGTTGGAAATTTATTAAAATTATGGCCAGGTGTGGGCTGGGAAATATATTGTAATGGCTACCAAACAAATATCAGTAGTTTATTTTCTGAAGAAAATATACAGCATATTCTTAAAGGAAAAATTTATTTTATAAGCAATGGTTTCAATTCTTCATCTAGGCAACCTAATCTTGATGAAATCAAATCTACTTTAGGGGAAAGTTATAAATATAGCGTAAGGAAAAAATACATTCAATCAGTTGCAAATAACAAAATAGAAAATCTTAGAGATGAGCGCAGGGCTTTTATGGATGAAATGGCAGCCATAGATAAATATACGCTTACAGATATTGCAAAATCAGATAGGGATATCTTTGAGCATGTGGACATACCAAAAGGTCAAGAAGAAAAATATAAAGTTCTCAAATATTTCTTAGAAAAGGGGTATATAGACGAAGAGTATTTCTTCTATATTTCAATATTCCAAGAAGGAAGACTAACACCTTCTGATCAGGAATTCCTTCTTTCTATCAAATTCAATACACCTAAAGAATTTGATTATAAGTTACAAGAAATACCTTCTCTTATCCAAAACCTATCTGTTGTAGATTATGACCATAAGGGAATATTAAACAAAGACCTGTTGAAATTCTGCTTACTGCATGAAGATGAATATGAGGATGAATGTGATGCTATTCTTAAACAAATGGTTGTTCATGAACAATATATAGATTTGCTGTATCAATTCATGCAAGAAGGCAATTGTGTACCGACCTTCATCAAGCGATTAGTCCATATTGATAAAAATGTTTGGAAATCATTAAATATGGATATGAATCATACTAATAAGGATAAAGACAGGGTTATATCCACGATGTTTAAGTATGCAGACATAAACGACATAAGATCTGTAAATACCTCATATCCATTCAATACTTATGTAAACGATAACTACAATTATCCTGATCTGTTTGAAGATATAGATCAAAAAAAGGTTCGGGAGCTTCTTGATTTGCTGGATTTAAATGTTCAATCGTTGAAAGATGACAGCAATGGTACAGACACATATTCTTATATATATGAGAACAATATGTATGCTCTAACATTGGATAATGTCAAGGTGATTTTTAAGCATAATGAATTGCCGGTAGATAATTTGGATTCAGCAATTTATACTTCTATAGAAGCGACAGAACTGAATGAACTTCAGGGATATGTTCATCAAGAATTACCAGCATTTGTGGATAATCTTATGCTTACTTCAAGCAACACCCATGAATCTTCTGATACAATAGTGTCTTTAATGGATGAAGATATTAAAGTGGACGATATTATTAAACTTATCAAGCATAATAATACTTTGTGGGATGATTGTAAGGGTATTTCAGATGAAAATATCGTAAGAAATTTGTTCTGGAAAAACAAAATTAAAATGACGATTAAAAATGTTAAACATTACTGCTCTTGCATAGGTACTTGGAAAATAGACAGTTCGCTTGTTGTATTCATGAATCTCAATGAGGAAAAGACCATGGAAGAATTTACAAAGCTTGTGCAAAGTAATGATGAACATGAAACAGAGTTGTTAGCAAGTGTTGTAAAGTCTGACAATATTAATGACAATATAGCTTTCTCCATATTTAATAACCATTGGCTAATAGATGTATGGAGTAAGGAACTGTCACAATTAAATGAAACCAGAGTAAGATATGTTGTAGATGAAGGCATCATTACTGTTTCTCCAAGTATTTATCAAGACATAATAAAAGGAAACCCAAAGCTGAGCAAATACCTCCTATGTAAGGATCCAGATAAAATTATATCAGAGTGGGATGAATTTGCTTTTAGCATAACTACAGTTGTTGAGATACTGAGTTGGGTAGAATATAAGAAATACCATAGCTTCATATTGGATAAAATTGAAACGGAAAGTGTTACGCCTATTATTGCTAATGCTTTACTGGCATATTTCAGCAAATCTGACAGTGAGTTTAACTTGTCTCTATATAAGGAAGCTATGGAAAAGTCAGACAATCCTGCTTTAAAGATTTTAGCTAGTACATGTTGTATTGCGAAAAGATTAATAGCTATGAATGAACTGGCTGGTATCTTTGCTAAGACAAAAGGTATATTTGAAGGACTTGAAAAGCAAGGAGAGGTTTATTCTATTTCTAAGCAAGTGGAAGGAGCACAGGATTTCATGGAAGCTCTACACCAGTCCAAATATATTGGTCAGGTAAAAGAGAAAGGTGATTATCTGACAGGAAAAGTTTTAAAACGTAAACCAAAGTAAAATGGAACCAAACAACACCCAACACAATTCCTTCCTCTGGCACCTCGATTTCGAGCCAGTCACCTGACACACCTTCTACGGAGAGCAATGTCCGCCATTTGTTACCGAAGAAAACAAGGAGGCATGGCGACGCTATCTGACAAAAGTCATCAAGAAGCATCTGAAGAAAGAGGTGATGAATACACCTGAGTTCAGAAATATTGAAATCCAGATAAGGGAAGAAAAGCTGTTGCGCTTGTATGAACTGGCAGGAGCTGTATTCTTTTGCTTCTAAGCAGGCGTTACTGGGGCTTTGCTTTGAGGATATTGAGAGATTGGGGGAGGAGTATCCTGAAAACTTACCTTCAATTGTCTTTACGACCCTTTCGGTTCCCCTTACAGGGGACAGAAACCCTTCTCGAAATGGGAAAGATGTAACCGCCCTACAGTGCTATATTTGCCCCACCTGTCCCTCCCCTGCGGGAGGGTCCTTAACCCACTCCCAAGCCCTCGCCCTTTCCAAAAGGGCAAGGGATGTAACCGCTCCTCCTCGTCGCTCGGAACCGCTACGCTCTAAGGTTGGCGGACCAAAGCGGTCTTCGCCATATTTTGCGGGATGGGACCGCCTAGGAATAGCAGTTTATAGTTTACAGTTAATAGTTATAGTTTACGATTGATTTCGTGGTTATTTGCTGATAACTTGCAGATTTCTTGTGATTTTCTTGGTGGTTTCGAAGAAAAAGCGTATTTTTGCGGCAGAAGTGTTAAATATAGAAGGAATTGATTATGAGAAGTATGAATAAAATGTCGGCGGAGGATATCGCTAAGCTTAAAGCGGTAGCTTTGTATGTCTTAGACAAATGTGGTGAAACGGATTTCATTCATTTGTTTAAGATTATCTATTTTGCGGAAAGGAATCTCTATGCAAAATATGGTCAACATTTAGTTAAGGATACTTTTATCGCCATGGAACACGGACCGGTTCCCTCTCATCTTTATGATGCCTTGAAATTAATGAATGGCAAGGGAAACAATAAGGATGTCAAAGCTATTAGCGATTCTTTGTTACCTGCTGGTGGGGAATGCGCTTGGTTTTTTGTGAAAGCTGGCGAAAAGCCTGACTTGGACGAATTGAGTAAAGCTGAGATAGAAGCGTTGGATGCTGCCATTGATAAATACAAAGATATGGATACCAAGACTTTGTCTGAGCTATCTCATGATTCTGCCTGGCATGAGGCATGGGATAAAAATCATAATGCTGTTATGACCTCTCTGAATATTGCAAAAGCAGGTGATGCTTCTAATGAGTTTTTAGAGTATCTCCAGGAACAGGAATTTATAGATTCTATTTTGGAGGCTTAGGCTATGGTGAACTTCAAAGAATTGCTGGGAAATAATAATCAGCTTCAAAACTTGCTCCTTGATACAGTTGAGGAGGGTGAAGTTTATCGTCTTTGCCTGACAAAAGAAGAAGGTATTATTCCTAAAAATAAAGGAGATGAAGGGAGAAAGAAGTTCTTTGTAGTTGTGGGTAAAGACCAAGAAGGAAATGCGATTGGTTTTGTACTTATCAACTCAGAAATCAATAAGCACCTTCCTGAAAGTAGAAGGAAATTGCACTATTTATTGAAGGCTTCTGAGTATGAGTTTTTGGGTGACCAAGATAGATTTGTCGATTGCTCTGATTTTAAAAGAATTTCAAAGGAACGATTTGCAGAATTGTTTTCAATAGATAAGATGAAGGGAAAAATTAATAAGAATGATTTGGTAGAAATAAAAAAGGCTATTTGTTCTTATGAGAATATTTCCATGAAGTTGTTGAAACGTTTTAGATTGATATAACTGGGAAATTTATTGTGATTTTCTTGGTGGTTTCGAGGGAAAAGCGTAGCTTTGGCGGCTGAATGTTGAACTAGAATAAATAGGAGGAAGAATATATGGATACAACAAAGTTAACAAGGGAAGAGGCTCTACGCCGTTGGAATGCTTCTAAGGAAAACAAACGTAAAATGGTGGAGAAACTGGAGAACTTGGTTCGCAAAAGCTGTCTGGAACGTACTGGTAAAGAACCAATAGGGGTAGAAGTATGGTAGTAGAAAATATGTAGTGTGTCATGCTTACCTTATATGCAAATGCTATCTTCTGTTTCTGCCAATGCATCTGATTCTGCTTTTGATATTTCTGATTTGAGAGGTTGGGCACTGCCTGGATTTTTCATGATGACTGATCCTATGACATTCCAGGAGTCTCCAAACTTCAGCAGGGTACGCCAGCGGTATTGGAATCCATCCTCAGAAAGATTCCAATCTTTTTCATTTCCCATATAGTGTGCAAATACTTTCATATCATTCTTTTTTATTCTTATGTTTGTGTTTACTTTTGTGTTTGCATTTGTGTCAGCAAATCGTATCCAACTGTTCCTTCACTTTTTCTTCTTCATTTGCACCCTTTGTTGATAATCTTAAGAGTTGGAGATGATATGATTTGAAGATGTGGTCCTTTAGGGCGTCACGACTACTTTGTACGGTTCCTTTATGGTGATAGGCATAACCATCGATTTCTATACCGAGTAATGGTTGCTTGGTAGCCCGATTTATGATCAGGAAATCTACATGGGTATTGAAATTGCCTGCATAAATTCTTTCTTCTTCACTCATTAAGTCTGTTTGCCTGAAGATTGAACGTAAAGGGATATGGCATAATACATGGAGACAGGAATACTTCCGGTCACTTTCAAGTATACTTTTGATCAGAGAATACGCAATGTTCTCAGAAGCATACTCTGAGATTTTCGGATGGCTTTCCAAGAATGCGATGCGCATATCTGTATATTGACTATAGAGATAGTCAAAGATAGAAAACACCTTGCTGTCTACGACCTTACAGTTATTGTAGTCAATATAATCAATTAAATCTTTGATGTTACTTGTCTTCTCTTGCTCATTGCCTGTTACCACTAGGTAGAATTTCTTCTTAGCTCTTGATACAGCTACATTTATGAGATGTGGATCATCAATGAAATCATTAATCTGATTGCTTACTACACTCATAATAATGACATCCTTCTCTCTTCCTTGGAACTTATGAACAGTACCCACTTCAATATCAGGTAACTGCTGGCGAATGGCATTCACCTGATTATTATAGGGGGTAATGATTCCTATTTCATCCAAGCAAATATCTTTCAGCTCAGGAATTACCTCTTGTTTGATGACTTCAATTTCTCTCAGATTGGTCATGTTTGCTGCATGGTTACCCTTTACTGTCTTATAAGCAGCAAGAACATTTTTGTTGGTCTCATCTTCCTTCATAATGAGAAGATTTCCACCATAAAACTTCTGGTTACAGAAGTTGATGATACGGGAATTGCAGCGATAATGTTCACGCAGTAAGGTTTGGGGTACATCCTTGATCATAATACTTACTGACTCCAGGAAACTATGATTAGCACTATCATATCCATTATCTATGTGGGATAAGCCAAAAATAACTTTCAGTTTCTCTCTATCATTATTTGTAATTACATTTGGCAACTGTTTTGTATCGCCTACAATTACAGCGTTCTTTGCACAGGTAAGAGCCAACGTTCCTGTCTCAAGTGATACTTGAGAGGATTCATCCATAATTACATAATCATAGATCGTATTGCCGCCTAATGAAGATCGAGCAGAGAAAGTTGTACTCGTAATAACCGGATATTCCTTGAGGACTTCCTCAGCCAGGGTGGACAACGTATCTGCATCCGTAAACTCACGACGCATTCTGCCTGAATATCTGGCATGAAGCGTATTTTTCAATATCATCATTGAATGATCAGATAATGAATCCATAAGAGTTTTGTTATCATGTAGCTGTAATTCATCTTCTATCTTTCTTAGCTCCTGTTCCAGTTCTTCAATTCTCTTCATATAGTAAAGGGCCTGAAGTTCTATAATGAGCTCAGCCAGGTGATGTTTATCAAACTTACTCTTGAGATGCAGCCAATATCTGATAAGCAGGCTTGTCCATAACCATTTCAGCCATTGCCAAAAACTCTTGGAATTATCATCCCTGGTATCGGCAAACTCCTGAAGTTTTACCCACATTTTCGTCAGCCTTATAGAAGATAAAGAACGCTTGAGGTAGAATGTGCCATCTGAAATGTTATGATTGCTCTTGAAGTGAGTCCATTCCAATTTGAGGTTTTCCAATTCCAACCTTGAAGTTGCCTGTTGATTCTTTAAATCAAAGACTTTGTCTAATTGCAAAGAAATTCTTTGAATCTCTTTTTCAACAACAGTTTTTTC
This sequence comes from Segatella copri, assembly GCF_026015295.1. Lineage (NCBI taxonomy): Bacteria > Pseudomonadati > Bacteroidota > Bacteroidia > Bacteroidales > Prevotellaceae > Segatella > Segatella copri. Next base: position 101,348 of record NZ_JAPDUW010000002.1, read on the forward strand.
CTCTTCTTCTATTCCCCAATCTTTTACATTCTCTGGTATTGGGGGTTGTCCTTCCTTGATAAAGGTCTCCTTATTATCATGGCTTCCCAAAGTTGCAACAATGAAATCAATTCCGTACTTGGCGAGTTTCTCCTTTACATTTGCTGTAGCAGAATTGTTATTTGATACGACGAGTATTGTTTTTCCCTGTATGAGAAGATTGGCTATGATATTGAGAATTGTCTGAGTCTTGCCTGTACCTGGAGGTCCCTGGATGATACTAACCTGATTTCTCAAAGCGTTCTCCACTGCCTTCTTCTGACTGGAATTGCAGCCAAAAGGGTAGATAAAGAAGTCTGCTCTAAGTTTTTTGCTATGATGTTTAGTATTAAGATAAACATCAGCAGCTGTAGAATTAGGTATCTGCTTTATCTTTTCATAGGCAGTTAAGAGAATCTTTTGGTTATTGATGTCATTCTTTAAGGGATTAATCTCTGCCACCTGTTTAAGATAGGCCCAGACATTTCTTGCCTTTTCATCTGCCAGGCAAGAAACTTCTACTTGAATTCTGCTTCCTGGATATTCTTCTACCTTGTCAATTTTATATTTGATGCGCCAGTACTTCATACCATGATGTGTGAAGCACCAGAGATCAGAAATGCCTTGTCTTATGGTACCATCCAGCATCACTACAGCATACTCTCCGTCAATATGTAAAGACTCCTCTATGATGACCACATTTTCTTTTTTGTAAAGATATGTTTTCGGGTTTTCCTTAAACATCACAGCCATTTTCTGCTCATTGGCGGGAGTAATGCTCTCAATATTCAAGGAGCGTGGCTCTCCTTTTATGAGGATTATTTTTGATGATATATCTAACATGTTTAATTTTTTATAATACATTGTTGCGAGTGCGTATGGTAATTCTCTTAACTCCAAAATACAAAACTAATGGTTATACTGCACCATCATGTCACTCGTATCTTTTCTTCCATATTCGGAACTGCACCAATTAAAACATGTGCAAAGATACAATGATTTAATGTAATATCCAATTTTTCAAGCATATTTCTTTAATATATCACCCGAGAACTTAAAAGAGATTGTTGAGTACTACTCGGATGCTGAGAATAACAGGATGGTTGAGATACCATATGAGGTAGCTCACAATCTGATCTATGGTTCCATAGAATTTGCCGGATCACATCATCGATCTCTTGCTGACTATAGATCACGAGGAGTTGCGTCAGGACTTGGAGAACATAATCAGGTATGGCTTGGGCAAATACCAGCATTTGATAGCGACAGGGGAACTGTTTGCTGCCATACGTCATAGCATCATCCTTCTAGCAGAGGTGGTTGAAGGGCTTCATCGGGGTGAACTGCTCAGGCAGGAGTATGCTCTTGATGTATATGAACGGTATCACAGGTTAGAGGAAGACAGCAACAGGTAATGGAGTAAAGGCATCATAGCATTCTTCCTTTGGCTGAGTTTTGGGCTTTAGTGGGTAGTGTTCTCTGCTAAATAGCATTGGTGGTGCTTTTGTTTACATATCGTGCCAATTCATCAAAAAGGTCTTTTGCCTTTGGGATGAATTGGCACTATTATATAAATATCATCAAAGCAGATTTTCCTTGAGAATTCTACTTCCATTGCAGCATTTCATTATATATTTTTCTCTTCATAATTATCTGTTTATCACGTTATGACGACCTATCTTTGCCCTATTTCTCACGTTTTGATGAGATAATAGTAGGCTATTTCTCACGTTTTGACGATTTTTTATGTTGCAAAGATACAAAAAAAATGCCTTAAGTTATTCACCTAAGTCTTCTTTCTCATAAAGGCGTAATCAGCAAAGTCTCGCGCACCAGCTACAATTACCTTATAGCTGTTGAGGTAACTGGTTTTGATGGCGGATAGGGCTTTTTCCTTATCTAGCACCTTGTCATTTAAGTGATCTTTTTCCATTTTCATTGTTTTTCCTTTCTATTTTTTTGCAAAATTAGCTGAATGGTGAGAAAAATAGTTGCTCTGGAGAAAATATTCTCAACCTATGAAACGAACTTTCATAGCTACCCCGTAACTTTGCACCAGAATACAGAATCAGGCACAAAGTATATGAGTGTCAATTGTTTTACTTTTAAAATATCAGACAGATGAATACGGCATTAAAGATGAAATTGGAGGAAATGAACAGACGTTTGAATGAGGCTCTTGATACTGACCTCTTCGAAGAATCTGAGTCTGAATTTAATGAATTTCAGGCTGAGGTAGATTCCTTTGAGAGAGAGTTGGAGGAGATATCGGAGTTCAGGCAGGATCATCTGCAGCTTTCTGAGCTGAAGAAGATCGGTGCCATCCAGAAGAAAATCCGGCAGGTGAAGAATGGGTATAATTTTTATGACCCTGAGTATGAGAGAAGTGTTATGTTTCCTAATGGTGAGGACGAAGAAGAGGATGATTTCTTCATTTAAAGATGACAGATGGGAAATAGACCTTATTTGAGAATCATATTGGGAGGAACTGACTTCAAAAGTCTTTCCCTCATGGAGAAAATTATATGTATTAATGTAGTGCTATTATGGTTATGCAAACATCATGTAAGAAAGGTATGGAGCAGATGGACTTGCTCCAAGCCTTCGAGATTATCGTAGACAAGGCCAAGGGTTCTTCACTTGGTGAGAAGTTCTATCAGGAGGCAGACCCATATCTTGGATTTGTTTCTGACAAGTTGTGTATCTCCAAGCGTGCCAGTGCCATCATGGCCTTGTTTGCCGACAGGTGCGATGACAATCACATCCAGTTTTCTGACTATACGGATTTTCTGGATTGCAGAATCCTTAGCTTGCTTCGATATTCCAAGGAGACAGAGGAACTTGTTGACAAGGAATATGTCTGCCGGAGTAAGGATGAAGGTCTTTACTACTGCATCCCCATGGAGGTGATGGAGGCATTTCAGCAGAATCAACGTTATATACCCTCTGATGTGGAGGAACTTACAGCCAGGGAATTGTTTGACAAGTTCAATGAACTGTTCACAAAATGCCGTCGCAGGAAACTTGACAGGCAAATATTGAAAAAGAAGCTCAGGGCATTGGTTCGCAAGAATGAGAACCTGGCTTTTGTCAAGGCCATGTCTTCATTTGACATAGATGAGGAGGATACAGAATTTTCTCTTTTTCTGTTGTTCTGTACACTCTTTGTCATAGATGGTGATGACGATATCCGCTATCACGACTTGGAATTTCTCTACGAGGAGGGAGAGGCTGACTGGAGATGGGCAAAGAGAGGCTTGAGCCAAGGTGACCATTTGTTCTTAGTGGAGAAGTTTATCGAGTATACCAATGATGATGGCTTTGTAGACAGGGAGTCCTTCAAGATTACAGACGATGCCAAGAAACTGCTCTTCTCTGAACTCAACCTGTCTTCCATGCGTGGTGTCCGGCCGAAGGGAGGAATGTTGTCATTTGAGGACATCAAACCCAAGCAACTGTTCTACAACAGTAAGGAACGAAAGCAAGTTGATGAGCTGGCAACACTCTTGGAGGAAGAGCACTACCAGAGTATCAGAAATCGTCTGAGGGAAACCAATTTCAGGAGTGGCTTTGCTTGTCTTTTCTATGGCGCGCCTGGTACTGGCAAGACGGAGACTGTTCTTCAGATAGCCAGGAATACAGGGCGTGACCTGATTCAGGTGAACGTGTCAGAGGTTAAGAGCATGTGGGTTGGCGAGAGCGAAAAGAACATCAAGGGTATCTTCGATGACTATAAGCAGAAGGTGAAGCAATCTGTCAAGGCTCCTATCCTGTTATTCAATGAGGCTGATGCTATCATCGGCAAGCGTCAGGTGGGAGCGGAAAGAGCTGTGGAGAAGATGGAGAACAGTATTCAGAACATCATCCTTCAGGAGATAGAGCAGCTGGATGGTATTCTCATCGCCACTACCAACCTCGCAGAGAACATGGACAAGGCTTTTGAGCGTCGTTTCCTCTATAAAGTGAAATTTGAGAAGCCTGATTTGGCTTGCCGTTCACAGATTTGGCAAGCGATGATACCTTCTTTGGAGAATGCTGATGCTTCTTTCCTTGCTGCCCGCTATGATTTCAGTGGTGGTGAGATTGAGAATATTGCCCGTCATTACACCATTCAGACCATTTTGCATGGTAGCCCGGAGAAGATGGTCAAGTCTCTTACCGAGTTTTGCGAGAGCGAGAGGTTGGAAGGTGCCAGGGCCAAGAGAAAGATAGGATTCTAATGTATAATCAAAATTAAATATCCCCTATGGAGAAGTATATATTTTTGGATTTCGATGGAGTGCTCAATACTCCTAAAGGTAAGTTTGATCAGAAAGCGATAGGCACGAATCGTCGTTTCCTTATGATTCAAAATAGTTTGCATCAATATCATTTACCTTGGCAGAAATGAAAATGGCGGTAAATACGTAATTTTGTATTTACCGCCTTAATCATTTGTTGAGAGGAGTTAAGAAGAAGGCCAGATCTTGTATTTCTTAGCAAGGTTTCTCAACCTTTCACTCACCTCTTCCCTTAGCCATTGTGGTTCCAGTACTTCCATGGTGTCCATGTTGGAGAAAATCTCCTGTTCGAAATCAAACTCTGGTTTCAGGTGATACTCAAAGATGGAGTATTCATCGGTACGCTTCATTTCCTTTTGAGACTCATGGAGAGGAAGATTACGTATGTAGTTGCTCTGGAAGGCATCTACCTTGAGCACCACCTTCTGAACTTCGGAATCCTCGTTATTGATGATTCCGAAGCAATCCTTGAAATATTCGGCCGGTTCCAACTTCTTTGGCATCTTGAAAACTTTGTCTGAGATGATGACATTTTCCATACGGTCAAGGGCATAACAACGGATATCGTTCGTACCAGGGCTATAGGCAACCACATACCAGCGTTTCTTGAAAGCCTTCACGAAATAAGGATGGATGTCAAACTCATAATACTTCTCGGAATTGTAACTATAGTAAGAGATGAAAATGACATGGTTGTCACGCATGGCCTTGATGATGTCTTCCAGAAAGTTTCTGCCAGAAGGCATATCCTCCAGAAGGACCCGTTCCTTGAGCTTGCGGCTGTTGCCAACCATGGCATGGAGGGAGAAGGCATTGAGCATCCAACTTCGGGTACTTCCTTCCTCGAAGCAGTCGCCATACTCGATGTTGTAGCGGTATCCGTTGCCACATTCGATGTTTATCTCAAACAGTTCCTCGATGCTATGGATGTTGTTGATGAAGGTTCTTCGGGAGAGTTCCGTTCCCTCACTGAGGTCAGAGTCCAACCATCTGCTTTGGATTTCCTTCAGGGTGATGCCGCCCCTTTTCTTTGCCCGGTGGATGGTTTCCACGAGCCAGACATATTTGTTTAATTGGTTGATTGCCATATTATCTTGTTTAATTTTGTTTCTTATAATTTTGGTACAAAGATAACGGAAAAGTAGGAAAATATGTTGCACAAGTTGAATTATTTTTGATGTGTGAAGTGATTTTACACCCATTTCTTCTATCTTTGCATCAAAAACTTAGAAAGCAATGATGAATTGTAACAGAAACAGACAAATTATTGTATATTTGCCATGGAAAAGCGGACAAAATACGTCCGTTTAATATTAGAAAAGGGGACAAGGTTTCATTGGTCAATAATTCAGGTATTCCAATTTACCTGTTGTTCAAATCTGGTTGCTTTTAAGTTTCAGGTTAACAAGAAGACTCAAAACCACATTTCTGTTTACCTTCAGGAATGTGGTTTTGAGTCTTTTTGTATTTTACTATTTGAGCAGCAGTACAGATATATGAATGTACATTTACTGATACATATATTACCTATTTTTAGGTATTGTGAACTATTTAATTTTGTCGTATCTTTGCACCCAAAAAAATAAGTTAAAAGATTAGTATGAAACATATCCTGTTGCTTATGATGCTTTTTGAGGTGAGTCTGATGGGAAAGGCGCAATCTATGTCTGGCAAAGTTGTGGACAAAGATTCTCATGAAGCGATTATCGGTGCTGTCGTGTATGTGGGTAGTTCTCAGAAAGTGGCAGCTATCACTGATATTAACGGGCGATTTTCCATAGATGCAGCCAATGCAGGTAAATCTCTTAAGATTACTTATATAGGATACAAAAACTATTTAGGTAAGTTAAACCAGGCTCTCTATGAAATGGAACCGGAAATCAAGTCTGTGGGTGAAGTAGTGGTTACAGCTCAGGAGTCCAAGAGTCTGTCTTCTGCTTCTGTTATTGAGAAGCATGCCATGGAGCACCTGCAGCCTTCAAGTTTTACGGACATTCTCGAACTGTTGCCTGGTGGACGTTCCAAAGATCCTGATTTGAGTAGCCCTAATACGATTCGTATTCGGGAAGCCGGAAGTCCTTCAGGATATACTACCACTTCCCTCGGAACGAGTTTTGTAGTAGATGGAGCTCCCATCAGTACCAATGCCAATATGCAATATGTGGCTGGGTCTTGGGATGCAGCAACAACATCCAGAGAAAATATGAATGCCGGAGTGGATATGCGTAGCATCTCTACCGATGATATCGAGAAAGTAGAGGTGGTACGTGGCATTCCATCGGTAGAATATGGAGATTTGACAAGTGGTCTGGTGAAAATAGAACGTAGGAGAGGTGGAAATGACTGGAATGCCCGTTTGAAAGCAGATATGGGAAGCAAACTCTTTTATCTTGCAAAAGGATTGGAATGGACTCCCCAGCAGATGACCCTCAATCTCAGTGTTGATTACCTCGATGCGAAGGCGGATCCAAGAAACCGGCTTGAAAATTACAGGAGACTGACGTTTTCTGCCCGGTTCGGAAAAACTTGGTTGACAGATTTTTACCGTTGGAAGATTTCATCCAATCTCGATTATACCGGTTCTTTTGATAATGATAAAGTTGACCCGGATCTCAATAATCAGGCGGAAGATTCTTATAAATCGCAATATAATAAATATGCATTTAATTCACATGTAAGTCTGTCTCCTAAGAAGCGCATTTGGTTTAAGTCGCTGGATCTGACTTTGTCAGCCTCTTATGAGTATGACCTTATCAAGCGAACCAAACTGGTACAGCTGACCCGCCAGACAGTGGCAGCTACAGCAACTACACAAGGGATTCATGATGGTGTTATCCTTCCCTATAAATATGTGGCTTGTCATGATGTAGAAGGAAAGCCGCTCAATCTTTATGCTAAGGTCAATGGTAAATTCCAGGTTCCTTCTCTTGTGGTTTCCAATACCTTGCTGTTAGGCACCGATTGGAATTACGACAAAAATAAAGGACGGGGGCAGATTTATGATGTAACCCGCCCTCTTTATGCAGGTTCCATGTCATGCCGTCCCCGAAATCTTTCTTCAATACCTTCCAACCAACAGTGGGGAATTTATGCTGAGGAACAGTTGACATTGCCTTTTGCTGGTCATTCTCTTGAACTGGTAGCCGGTATAAGAGGTACGCAGATGTTGAATCTGCCCAATAATTATGAGATGCATGGTAAGTTTTTCTGGGATCCCCGTATCAATCTCGGCTTGACTTTTCCGAAATTCAATATTGGCAAGCTACCATCCTTTATCCGAATAGCAGGTGGAATAGGTGAACATACCAAAATGCCTACTTTGGAACAGCTTTACCCTGATCCTGTATATCTGGACTTAACCCAGCTGAATTATTACCATACGAATCCAGCGTATCGCCGTATCAACCTGATGACGTATGTGATAGATGCAACCAATCAGAATCTGAAGCCAGCACGTAATTTCAAATGGGAGGTGAGTACTGACATCAATATAGGAGGCAATCGATTGTCTGTCACACTCTTTAGGGAGAACATGACTTCAGGCTTCCGTTTGCAGACGGCTTATGCTCCCTATATATATAGGTGGTATGATGCATCGGGAATTGATGCCGATGCACTGTCAGCTCCACCTTCTTTGGAAGGATTACCCTTTGAGGAACGTAAGGAACTGAGGGGCTACAGTTATTACACCAATGGCAGTCAGACTCTCAAACGGGGAGTGGAATACACCTTTGCTACCCGAAGAATAGAAAAACTGTTCACCAGACTCACTATCAACGGAGCATGGTTCCGCACGATTTATCGTAATTCTGTGGTAGAGACTTATCGCCCAAGTGCTGTTATCGGCAGTAAGCAGATACAGTATGTGGGGTATTATGAACATGATGGAGGCAATATGAATGAAATGCTCAATACCAATTTCACGTTAGATACGGATGTCCCCAAGTTGAAGTTGGGCTTCTCAATATCCGCCCAATGCCTGTGGTATACGCTGAAACAGAGTAAAGAGGTGAGTAATTATCCTACCAGCTATATGGATAATGACGGTGTGATGCATGAGTGGAAAGCAGGTGATGAAAATGATGCTTATCTCAGGTATCTGATCAGGGATTATAACGACAGCTATTATCTCAAATACAGAGTACCTTTTGCCATGAATGTCAATTTCAAGGTAACAAAGAAACTCTTTGATGAGAAACTGAATGTAGCTCTGTTCTGCAACAAACTGTTGGATTATACTCCCGAATATGAGAACAATGGAGTAACGATCCGCCGTCATGTAACTCCCTATTTTGGATTAGAAATGAATGTAAAGATATGAAAAGATTGTTGATTATATGTATGATGACCTGTGGTTTTATCATTTCCTCCTGTCATCAGGATGAAGATTCCCTGTTTGCCGAAGCTTCCATCGTGTTGCAGGGAGAAACGGATATCGTTCTCGACAGGGTCCAGGGTACGGTAAGTCTTACCAATCTGAATACCACCCAGGTTTTCACTGTATCATCATTTGAAGGGAATATAGCCAGAGCCAGTATTCTTCGGGGTTCTTATGCTATCCTGGTAGAGGGTACTGCCCAATATCATGACGCTTCAGGTAAAACCTACATCAGGATGTTCAGGGCAAGTACCGATTATGTGGGATTGGAAAAGGAAGGACATAATGAAGCGATGTTGAACATAATTTGGATGTAAATCATGAAGAAGAGATATTTCATATTATTTCTGTGCTGTGTGTCTTGGTTTACTGGAAGGTCTGCAGTAACAGATTCTGCCAGGATAGAGCATCATGCTATGTGGAAAAACTGGCAGAAGGAGACAGCATGGCAAAATCCCGCCATTCATGGGCTTAGCCTCACGCTGCCTTATTCTGAAGTGTATGTCCAGATGGATTACCTGCATCAATCTGCTCCCTTTGTACTGCAGAAGGGAACAGGGCATTTTCTCTCTGAGGCCAAGGCTGAAACCTTCCTTCACTTGAGCAACCACTCTTCTGCTTGGGGGGCAGCATCTTACATGACGGGAAAGCAATATCAGGTCAGCTGGAATTCTTCTTCTGATTATGATTTGCTGAATCCTTATATTCTGGCGGATACTCTAGGAGGTGACACACATTGTGAACGGTATGGTTTTCAGGGCGGATATGCTGTTAGCAAGGGGAAATTCCAACTCGGTATTGAAGCGATTTTCAGAGCAGAACATGAATATCGGAATGTGGACCCGAGAATGCGAGGTATTGTCACAGATCTGACTCTACGCCTTGGTACTGCCTATGATTTCGGTAAATACCAGTGGGCTGCCGGTCTAGAAGGGAATGTATACAAGCAGACCAATGATGTGGATTTCTATCGGGAACTGGGTGTTATACCTGAGTTTCAAATGACAGGATTGGGAACAGAATACAGTCGTTTCTCCGGAGATAAACGCACCTTGTATTATAAAGGTGTAGGATATGGAATAAATCTGGATGTCAATCCGTTGAACGAAACTGGTTTTTATGGTCATGCCAAGCTTTGGAGACGGCAATATAAACGTATGCTTGCCGATTTGAATTCCGTACCCTTAACCCAGTTGTTTTATCATTCTGCAGAAGTCTCCTTGGGATGGAAGCACATGGGAGGGAGCCGTCAGGTAGCCTTAGATGGAAACCTTGTTTTTGTCAGACGTAGTGGTGATGAAAACATCATTGGCAAGTCCTCTGCCCAATATTATCCTATTATCGGTAAACTTACGATGTATAAGAATTATCTTATAGATACCTATCTCAGAGGACTTTACGGATGGGGGAGTGGCTCTGGTACATGGTGCTTGAATGGAAAGATCGGATATTGGAGCAATCGTGAGCGATATGTCTATCCTGAACGCAAAATGGAGGCTGCTAAGATCTATGGGAGATTGGGTGGACAGTGGATGCGCAGTCTCTCCCGAACTGTGGCCCTTACTGTGAACATGGCGGCAGCCTATTATGGTAATGTCAGTTCTGGTATCGTCATGCCTTATGCCAATATGAAGGCTTCGTTCCAGGACATGATCAATCATCAGTACCAGTTTGAAAAAGCAGGCTATGGAATGCTCTCTGCTAAGATACGTAGTGATTATCGGCTATCAGGCTCACAGATCGGCTTGTTTGCCGAATTAGGTGGAGATTGGATAACTTGTTCTGAAAACGGACACCAGCACCATCTGCATTTGGCTCTTGGTATCACATTCTAAAGTATAATATAGTATTAATGTAACTAATAGTAGAAAAATGAAAAAGTTAATTTTAAAGAGTATGATGTTGCTTTCGGTGTTGGCATTGACTTTCACCTCTTGTAGCGACAATGATGACAAAGTAGTTACCACTCCTGTGTCATTGAGTATTGAAATGCCATTGGGACTGGAGAATATAGTTCTCTCCAATGCCAAAGCGGTTTTTACCAATGTAACTACCAATGAAACGTTTATCCAGGAGCAGTTCCAGGAAAAAAATGGTAGCTTTATGGCATCTCTTGCCGATGTGCCTGAAGGAACATACAATGTTGCCATCAGCGGTGACCTGAGTTTTACTAAGGATGGTATTGCCGGTAGCAGTAAAATCAATCAGAAGAGCGAGAATGTGAGTGTAAAATCCGGCAATGCCCAAGTCAAGTTGGCTGTGAACACATTCAATGCTAAGGGAGGTTTCGTTATCTCAGAGATTTTCTTCACGGGTACGCTTACTCCAGAAGGAAAGCAGTATTCTGATGACCAGTATTTCATTCTTTCCAATAATTCTGATGTTACACTCTATGCAGACAGTATAGCGGTTCTGGAATCTAAGTTCCTCACAGTAACAAAATATGATTATAATCCGGATATCATGAACGAAGCAATGACGGTAGATGCTATCTATATGATTCCAGGAAAGGGTACGGAAGTTGCAGTAGAACCAGGCAAATCTCTTGTCTTGGCATTGAATGCCAAGAATCATACAGAAGCAAACTCAGCTTCATTTGATTTAAGTAAGGCTGATTACGAATTCTATGATGAGAGTTCAAATCCACGCTTCACAGACGATGACAATGCCAGTGTTCCTAATCTGGATAAATGGTATTGCAGTTCACGTACCTATTTCTCTTTGCATAACCGTGGTTTCAATACTTATGCCATTGCCCGTATGCATGGCGATAAGGAGAAGTATCTCGAAGAGAATACTTACGATGCCAGCTATGTGATGAAAGTGAATGGTAATGCTTTTCCGATGACAGCCAAGAACTGTATCAAGGTTCCTAATTCCTGGATACTGGATGCGGTTAATCTTTCTATTGCATCTATGTGGCAATGGAATCTGGTAGCTGCAAACCTTGATGCAGGATGGGCTCATTGTGGTCAGGTAGACAAAGATGAAAACCGCTACGGCAAGTCAGTAATCCGTAAGAAGGATGCTGATGGCAAATGGGTTGATACCAATAATTCTACCAATGATTTCGAATCAGATGCAACAGTCTCTTTCCTGAAGAAATAGGCATTCTTGTATAATTTTAAAAAAGAAAAATTTATGAAGAATCAGTTTTTGGGATTATTCCTTCTCTCTTTGTTTCCAGCTTCATTGTTCGCTCAGACTGTGGAGCAGGACACTTCCGTGCGACAGGGCAAATTGAAGAATGGACTGACTTACTATATACGACATAATAATAAAGAGGCAGGCCTTGCCGATTTCTATATTGCCCAGCGCGTAGGTTCCATCCTTGAGGAACCCCGTCAGCGTGGACTGGCTCATTTTCTGGAGCACATGGCTTTTAATGGTACCAAGCATTTCCCTGGCAAGGGGAAGAAGTTGGGAATCGTGCCTTGGTGTGAAACCATAGGTGTTAAGTTTGGAGCCAACCTGAATGCCTATACATCTGTAGATCAGACAGTCTATCACATCGGGTCTGCCCCTGTCAAGCGTGAGGGCATTATCGATTCGTGTCTTCTGGTACTCAACGACTGGAGCCAGTATATCAATCTCGAACCTAAGGAGATAGACAAGGAACGTGGTGTTATTCATGAAGAGTGGAGAAACCGGCGTACCGGTATGGCCATGCAGCGCATGATGGAGAATGTGATGCCAAAAATCTACAAGGGAAGCAAATATGAAGATTGTATGCCTATCGGCAGTATGGATGTTGTTGATAACTTTCCTTACAGAGATTTGCGCGACTATTATCAGAAGTGGTACAGGCCTGATCTTCAGGCCATCGTGGTTGTGGGCGACTTCGATGTGGATATGATGGAGAAGAAAATCCAGAAACTTTTCGGTAAGATCAAAGCCCATAAGAATCCTGCAGAGCGTGTCTATTATCCCGTAAACAACAACGACAAGATGATAGTTGCCATTGAGAAGGACAAGGAGCAGCCTATTATCATCGGTCATCTCTACATGAAAACCGATGCCACTCCTGACAGCGAAAAGAGCCAGGTAAAGTATCAGCGTGATGACTATGTAAGCGGACTCATTACTTACATGCTCAATGACCGTCTCTCAGAAAAGAAACAGGTGGCAAATCCTCCATTCATGAGTGCTACCGTAAGGAATGGTGCTTTTTTTGTTTCCCGTACCAAGGATGCCTTCAGTATGAGCATCAGCTGCAAGCAGGATCACGTACTCGGTGGTATCTACGAGGCTGTGGGTGAAATAGAACGTGCCCGCCAGCATGGTTTTACAGAGAGTGAACTGGAACGTGCCAAGAAACTCTATCTCAATGCAGCAGAACGAAAACTGAAGATGGAGAAGGATTATCGCAACGCCCATTACGTAAGCCAGTGTGTGGATCATTTCCTTGAAGGAGAGCCTATCCTTACTCCAGCCTATAATCTGCAACTGGTAAAGCAGTTTGATGGTGAAGTAACCCTGGCTGAGGTTAATCAGTCTGTAGGTAACATCATTACGGATAAAAACCAGGTATTTGTGATGTATGGCCCAGATAAGGAAGGATTTGTTATTCCTTCAGAATCAGAAATAGAAGCTACGGTACTTGCTGCCCAGAAAAAGCAATATGAACCGTATCAGGAGGAAAAGATTCCTTCTACGTTGATATCTGCCTTGCCAAAACCGGGCAAGATTGTGTCTGAAAAACCATACGGCAAGTTTGGCATGACAGAGATTACGCTTAGTAATGGTATGAAGGTTTACGTAAAACCTACCGACTATCAGGCAGACCAGGTAATGATGAGCATACGCGCTGAAGGTGGAACCTCACTTTACGGAAATGAGGATATTCCTAATTTCTCTCTCTTGACAAGTGCCATCACAGAAGCGGGTGTAGGCGACTTTTCAGCTACTGCTTTGCGTAAGGCTTTGGCAGGGAAGTCAATCAGGCTGACTCCATCCATCAGTAGTGAAGGCCAGCGTATAGCAGGCTCATCTTCTGTAAAGGATATGGAAACCATGCTCCAGCTGGCACACCTTTATTTCATGGCACCCCGTAAAGACAGTGTGGCATTTGAGGGTTTGAAGAATCGAACGCTGTCATTTCTGAAAAACCGTAATGCAAGTTCCAAGGTGGTTTACAATGACTCCCTTTCTGCCGTTCTCTATGACCATAACCTGCGTATGGCTCCTGTCACCGATGAGGTTCTTGCCAAGGCTGATTACGGGCGCATTATGGAAATCTATCGTGAACGCTTCAGCGATGCTAGCAATTTCAAAACCGTTTTCATCGGAAAGATAGACATGGCAGAACTTCGTCCTTTACTCTGTCAGTATCTGGCTACCTTGCCTTCGACCTATAAGAAGGAGGAGACAGACAAGAAAAACGTTCCGCAGATTGTTATGAAGAACGAAAAGGTAAAGTTTGTTCATCAGCAGGAAACACCGCTTGCCAACGTGAGCGTGTTCTATACGGGCAACGTACCGTTCTCACCAAAGAACGATCTGGTGTTGGATGTCCTGACCCGCGTGTTGCAGATAGCCTATACAGATTCTGTAAGAGAGGAGAAGGGAGGTACCTATGGAGTAGGAGTCAGTTTCAATCTTGAGAAGGAAGCCCTTCCTAATGCTTTGCTCCGCATTACCTACAAGAGTGATCCGAAACGCTATGAAGAGCTGAACCCTATTATCTACCAGCAACTGCAGAATATTGCTGATAAGGGTCCTTTAGCCAGCAGTATAGATAAGGTGAAGAAATATCTGAAAAAACAATACCAGCAGATGATTATCACCAACGACTACTGGAGTTATGTTATCTGGCATGAGTTGGATGATGATGCCGATTTTGATAAAGATTACTATAAGATGGTGGATTCTCTTACTTCTGAAGAGGTGCAACAGATGGCACAGACTCTGCTCAAACAGAATCATCGGATAGAGGTAACAATGCTGTCTGAGTAATAATCAGAATATTTCATTAAAAATAAGACCCGGCAAGAGAATAGCTGCAAGCTATCTCATGCCGGGATTTTTCATTTTACGATAGAAGTTTGAGCGAACTTTAGCAAAGTTCCCATTGGACATACAAAACGACAGTAGGGACGTGTGATTATAAAGGATATTGCGATGAAAAGAAGCGCAATCACAATCACTATCCATGAGGCAGAATGGAAGATAAATGCCGAGAATGGTTCAAAATCAGTCCATTCGCTCCAAACTCCTCCCCATATACATACCATCAATAATGCCCATATCATCTTGCGAAGCTTATCAAGCCGTTTTATAGTAACGGGTTTCATTTTTAACTTGTATTTCACGCATCTGCCAGCTATCTGTTGCAGGGAGCCATACGGACATACATGGGTACAGTAATGCGACTTCTTTCCAAAAAGCGGATAGATAAAGGCTGTTACCAGCATGACTATCGCTATGATGCTGACCGATATTTCCATGCCATGGGCTGCAAAGCCCAGCAGGAAGGTATAAGAAAGGCAGGTACCACACCAGAAGCCGAGCACAATGACATTCAGTATCAGTTGACAGAAATGGTATCTTCTGTTCTTGATAAACAATGGCAGAATGGCTGCCATCAGGACAACAGCTATCCCTATAATGTTTCTGAGAGAGAACAGGGAAGAGCTGTTGTTTTCGGAAGGACTTAAACTGCTGCTACCATTTTCTGATTCTTCAGTCGCTAAATGCGCTTTAGCATACAGAAGTCCCTGATGCATGTTTCCGATGATAGCTTTGGATGAGAAAGTAGCACCTGTGACAGCATCCACCTTCATATCCATAGCTTTGTCTATCGTTTTACCTTTCCATTTTTCAAACAGAGTAGAGGCATTGTCAAAGAATTCCTTGGTCTCATCATTCTTTAATGCAATGATATTTTCTACAACGCCATTCCTGATTACTATTTTGAGTGGAACCTTTCCTCCATATCCCATGATGTTGGATGCTAGAACAGAAGTATTAATCTCTGCTCTTCCGTTTCCAAACATGCGTAGCGTGTCGTTGCTTGCAGTTTCTGCCTTCTGTTCAGATTTGAGAGAGTATCCAAACAGTTCATGATGCTTTGTGATGGCAAGTGCTGAAACAATAATCAGACAAATGAAAAGATTTACAACCTGTTTTATCCGGAAAAATGATTTCATATTACACTTAATCCTTTCTTTCCTGTTTTCTCTTATTTATGTTTCAGGTAATAAGTAATACCGCGTTTTACGTTTTCTTTCACAGCTTTACTTGAGAAAGTGGCTCCAGTAACGCCATCTACTTGGACTGAAGCGGCCTTGCTGACTTTCATGCCGTTCCATTTATTGAGCAACCCCTGTTTTACCTTATTGAAGAATTTAGGCGTTTCCTGGTTGGCAAGCGGTTTGATATCTATAATCTTTCCTTTCTTGATGTGGATGGAGAGAGGGGTGTTGCCACGAAATCCCCTTACATCTTTAC
This sequence comes from Segatella copri, assembly GCF_026015295.1. Taxonomy (NCBI): domain Bacteria; kingdom Pseudomonadati; phylum Bacteroidota; class Bacteroidia; order Bacteroidales; family Prevotellaceae; genus Segatella; species Segatella copri. The sequence continues at coordinate 117,473 of NZ_JAPDUW010000002.1, forward strand.
CCAAAGTAGTGGTGTTGATAATGTAACTGCCATCTGCTTCTTTCGTCATAATCTCTGAATGAGAACTTTTGGTTGTTGCAGTCATGCTACCAATCAATCCTGTGCTCAGTAAGGCTGCTAAAATGAATATTCTTTTCTTCATAATTGTATTGATATTTCTATAATAGAATGCAAAATTACACAATTATTCTGTAATATACAAGACCCTATAGAAAAATCATCATTTTTAGGTATAGCCCTTCCAATGATGAGAATGAACCTTCCATTGCTATGGTAGGCAGAATCTGTCTTCCCAAATCTCATCCAAATATCAAAAAAGCTAGAAAATACTTCTCGGTATTATAGCTGTAGTAGGAGATAACGATGGCATGGTTGTTACGCATGGCCTTGATGATGTCTTCCTGAAAGTTTCTGCCAGAAGGCATATCTTTCAAAAGGACTCGTTCCTTGAGCTTGCGGCTGTTGCTGACCATAGCATTGAGAGAGAAGGCATTGAGCATCCAACTTCGGGTACTTCCTTCCTCGAAGCAGTCGCCATACTCTATGTAATAACGATAGCCGCTGCCACAGCGGACAAAATGGCTCTGTTTTATATTAGAAAAGCGGACAAAAATATAATTAAACGTATGATAGACAGATGCTTAGACGATTTCTTTAAAAAACATGGTGATTAAAAAAACGATAAGTCCAGAGCGATACAGCAATGAGGAACCAAATATAACTTTTTTCAAAACTGATAGGTGTAACTACTAGTAATATAGTAGAGACGCTGTCTTGGTGATATACGAATCGTTGCTGCAACGAAAAAAATCCGTGAGATCTGTGGGACATTAGAACAAGAATCAAAAACTCCTCCAAAAATTTGATAGTTTCACAGAAAACTCTTATATTTGCAGTCAAAAAGGAGATACAATAATGAAGACAATAGAACAGATTTTGAAAATAAAGGCAGTAGTGCTTTATATACTGAAAGCATTCCCAGAAGGAGTTGATTATATTCATCTCTTTAAGGTAATGTATTTTGCGCAGCAAGATCAGTTGAAAGAGTATGGATTGCCAATCATGTACGATACCTTTGTTGCAAGAAAGCATGGTCCTGTACCTGCTTTAACCTATAAGGTGTTACGTGGTATTGAAGCCAAGGCAGACCTTTCTTCGCCAGAATTGAAGGATTTTGCAGATTCATTGAATATAGCCATCTCTCAGGATGGTCATCAACTTGTTCTAGCTTCCAAGAATGCGGAATACGATATGGATGAACTGTCTGTAGCTGATGTGAAGATGTTGGATAAATGGATTGAAAAGTGCAAGGATGTAGAATCCTTTGACCTATCCGATAAGTCACATGAAGACAGAGCTTGGAAACGTGCAAAACGTCAGGCTGACAAGACAGGTGAGGACTCCAAGATAACCATGTATGATATGGCAGCTGCGGCAGGAGCAAGCAAAGACATGCTATGTGTAATTTGCGACCGTCAATCAGTTCAAAAAGCATTGTCATGGATTTAAGGGAGTTGCAGAAAAACTATCTTGATAATCTCCGTAAGGTTACCGAAGATAAATTAGAAATAGGTTCGTTGGTACGAACAGTTATTTCAATAGAAGAAGGCTTGGTTTTCAAGGATGGAAGAAAGCAGAAACCAAAGAAGTTAGTAATTATCGGAGTAGATAAAGTGAAAAAAGTATGTTATGGTTCTGTATTGGTTAATACAAAAATGATGGTCTCAACCAGCAATCCGTCCCATGCATTCCCTATCATCAAGCTATACAAGGCGCCTCTAATCAGCAAGCTGTAATAAGGCGGTCCCAATTCCATCAAAGCTGCGCAATGTTTCTTCTGATCCACAGTTTGAAGAATGGGTCGTTGAAAGATACGGTATCTCCATCCACAGTTCTACCGAATTCAAATGGATTTTCTATCATAATCGTTTTTTTTTCGTTATTATTGAATGTAAAGATAGTAATAATCTTCTTAGTAAGAAACATCTTAGTAAGAACTTTATTACTAATTAACATTTTAGTTGTGATATTGGTTAATTATCTTTCCATATATTGCTTTTTACTGAAAATATATTGAAAATTAGCGAGATAGCAAAATATGTCACATTTTTATGAGGGACTTTTTGAAAGATGAACACACTTTTATGAGGGACTTTTGGGGCTACATATACACTTTTATGAGGGACTTTGTCTTATACGTGAAAAAGTTGTCACCTTTAGGATGGTTAAACTAAATATGTTACTATCTATTTTTCTTATCACTAAATGAGTTACGCATTTTTAATTTTATCACTATATGGGTTGTCAGCGAATCCCCATTATACCTAACTAGGTTACTCTTTTTAAGGAGCTATCCCTAGAAAGGTTACGGTGATGATATTCTTTCAAATGCAAAGATACACATTTTCAACTAATTAGAAGAATTTTCCCAAGGATTTTTCCACATTTTCTGCTGTGGCCCCGCTTGAGTATGTGCAACAGATGGTGTTTGATTACCGATACTCATATGCGGTCTTTCGTCGTTATAAAACGCAATAATCCTGGTCAGTTCCTTCTTACATACTTTACGAGTAGGAATTGTCATCCTATAAAGCCATTCCGTTTTTAAAATGCCGTTTGCACGTTCTGCTATGGCATTCTCCAAAGGATCTCCTGTTTGAGTCATACTTATTTGTGAGCCATGACTTTTTAGGATAGACACATAATTCTGACTGCAATACTGGCTTCCTCTGTCAGAGTGATGGATGAGTCCTTTTGCAGTTTCTTCATCAATGCTTTTATATGCCATTTTAAGCGCTTCTAATGGATATACAGTTTCTAATGTTGGACCAACAGCCCATCCAACGATTTTATGGGAATACAGGTCTGTTATAAGCGAGAGGTAGCACACACCTTCATTGGTTTCAACATAGGTGATGTCACTTGCCCAAATCTGGTTCGGACGGGTAGGAACTACTCCCTTAATCAAGTTTGGATATTTGCGGTAATTATGGTCGGAATCTGTTGTCTTATAGCGCCTACGGCGCTTTATACGCACCATGAGCCCATGCTTACGCAGCATCTCAATAAATGCGTCACGACCAGGGAAACAGCCTGTATCCTCAAACATCTGTTTCAATATGGCATGCAACTTTACAGCTCCTAAGCCAGGATTTGACTTACGATACTCACGTGCCTTTTCAATGATGATAGACTCAATGACATCTTCAGCAAAGCCGTCAGAGACATTGCGCTTATTATATGCTTGCCGGGTGAAACCAAACAGCCCACATAGAGTGCCTAAACCTTGGCTCTGGCACTCTGTGCGGAGCAAGCTTACTGTTTGGTACCAGATTTTTTTCTCACAGGAATATTGAAGGTTTCTTCTGCGAGGTCAATCATGGTGGAGAATGCCTTAGAGCGAAGCTTCTCTAACTCCAAAGCCTTGCGGAGACGCTTAATCTCTGCATCTTTCTCTTTCAACTGTTCATTTGTTGTCTTTGCCATATCGTCACGGTTTTGGTCTTCTGGCGGCAAAGATAACAAATCTTTTTCATTTAAGAACTTATCCATCCAAGAAAATAGCACTGTACGACTGCTTATATAGTATTTCTTGATGATTTCTTCTGCTGGGAGCCCACTCTCCATATACTCTCGAACTATCATGATACGATCATCATCTGTAAAAGAGTAGCTATTCAACTCTACCTCACGGGTCTCAAACCAACCAGTGTCCTCATTATACACACGTTCAATTCTTGTCTTACGTTTCATTGTCACTTCTGTTTGTTCCTAAGTGACAACCTTTTTCAGGGAAGTACACTTTCTGTTATGCAACTGATGGTGTTTGATTGCCTTTCATAGCCATTGACGACTATTCTGCTGCCGTGTTGACTGAGGAGCAAAGAGAGCAGCTTCTTGCCCTCTCAGATGACTTGCCCGGCTTGCTTGAAAGGTTGGATGCCAGGAAACATGTTCGAGACAAGGAAAATAACTTGACAGAGGTGTTGTCGGAGTATTTCCTTAAATCATATCTATCATCAATATTATAATTGCAATCAAATGATTAAGACATTAAGCGACTACAATCTTTTAGAGAGCGAGGAATTGAAGGATTCCATCAATACGCTCTTCCTGGAGTTGCGTAGCAAGCTCCCGGAATTCTTTAAGGAGGTTCCTCTACCTACGATTCCTCATGAGGATTACGTGGAAGTTGTCATACCTGCTTCCAAACAGGTTATAATGGAGGATTTGGTAGAGTGGTTAGAGAAGAAACTTGGGCTTCACATCCTCTATGCCAGCAAGCAGAACTATGGCAAGCTGTTAAAGGCGGCAGCTTATTCCACATCGGTGCCCTTTGTATTCCACTATTGCATAAAGCCTAAGGCTGCCAGCTCTGATAAGTGGCGCAACTTCTATAGTTTCCTGTCTGCCCGAATGCCTTGGCTGAAAAGGAAGGCGCTTGCCGTAAAGGTATGGATCTCCTATGTATATCACAAGATGTATAGAAGTGACAACGGAAGAAAATTCTTTACATTGGTTCTTGTCATTTGTATGCTGGTGTTTCAGGTGGTGGACTTTCATGCAGCCAAGGAAGCCTGTTCGTTTCAGGTGGAATGGGCAGCCAAAGGGAAGGCTTTGAGCCTTACACCTTATGATATAGGATTGCCTGGCATTGATGGTAAGGTTGAACTGGATCCCAAGGCGTTCATGGAGAACATCCTTTATCCGTTTCAGACCTCTCTCTGGGTTTACATGGTGGCTTTGATGATGACGTTGCTGCTGTTTTCCTATAGGCTTGCCGACCTTAATCCTACTCATGGCCGGTATGGTTTATCCGTTCAAGCAGCTTCCGCCTGTTCCCGGGATGAAAAGCAGGTGGCGCAGCTGGTGAAGGCATGGGGATGGAGTCGCCCGGCGGTGCTGGCTTTTGTTGACCAGCTTCAAAAGTATGAGATTCTGGAGGTGTGCAACATGGTAACCAGTAAGGTGGTGCATTTGAAGCCCAGCATCTTTAGCTCCGGGCTTTCTCCAACTCCTGGTGGATAGCCTCTCTTCAGCCCTCTTTCCTGGAAGATGGGCACGATGGATCAATCTGGTTTTCGGCTTCGGTCAGGTGCCCTGCCATATCAGGAAAACTGCTTCTATCGAAGGCTCGTTTTCCAGGGGCGCTTGCGCCGGAAACCGCACTTTTTTACATCAGGGGGGAGCCTAATCCCCGGTTTCATGGCTAACGCTTTGAAACACGGAGGCTTACCTGCCAATTTCTTGGCGACTTCGTGCGGCAAGCCGAGGTAAGCGATTAGGCTTAGGGAAAGTCCCTAAGAACCCTTTAGTTCCTGCTGACAAACAATGGAAGTTATGGCAAAAAAGTACTCGACATTAGAGCCGGAAAAGGTATGACAACCTCTCAGAGCAATGAGTTTCTGCGCAATGCTAATGGTGGCGAAAGGTTGAAGCGTTGGAGCGGCAACTATGATTCTACTCGCGAGCACCTGAATTTTGAGATTAAGAAAGGTGGGGTGATTTGTGAGGTGGACAAGAAAACATCTGTCCCAAAAAGAATCAAGATGCTGCTTGAGGAACGAAAGATTTGGGATTGAAGACGGATGGTCTCAGAATTTACAGCAGTCTTCACAATGACATCGCTAAGATTAATCAGAAGTATGGTCTGGAGCGTGGTGATAGAATTTCTGAAACAGGAGCCCGGCATCGTTCCACGGAGGAATACCACGCAGAGCTTCGGGAAAAATTAATGAGTGAGAATGAGCAGCTATCTCAAACCATCGAGGGGCAGCAGACTGTTATCAGGGAGCAGCGCGCTACTTTGAGTGGCTTGGAGAAAGACATCAAACATGCCACTGCCAGGTTCAAGGCCCTTCAGACCATGATTGCCAATTTGGAGTCTAAGAAGAATCGGTTGTTGGAGGAGGTTGAGCAACTCAAGCGAGACCGTGATTCCGGAAAGATTAGTGCAGAAGAGGCAAAGATCAGGCTTGATAGGATTCAGAAGGAACTGGAAGAGGTGGATGAGAAAATTGCTGACAAGACTCAAAAACTTCATACTGCAGAGTTACAGCTTGCCCAGTTGCAAACCAAGACCCTCTCGGCTGAGAGAAAGAGTGCTTCACGGTATGAACCCGTGAAAGCAACTCCCTTGTAGTGCTATTGTCATTTTTGTGACAAAAAACATTAAAATGAGTTGTAAGAGTTATAGTAGTTCCCTGGCAATCCAAGCACAAGCCTCTGCGTCAGCCAGGGCATTATGGTGTTGGGTTAGGTCGTACCCGCAATAAGCAGCTACGGTTTGTAGTTGGTGGTTGGGTAGGAGAGATCCCAACTTTCTTCTGGAGGCTCGGCATGTGCAATGGAACTCATAATCGGGATAGTCCATCTGATACATTTGGAACACAGACTTCAGGCATCCCTCGTCAAAGGGAGAGTTGTGAGCCACCAATGGCAATCCCTCAATCTTTGGCTGAATCTCAGCCCATACCTCTGGAAATACCCTGGCGTTCATGGTATCCTCCATGGTTAGTCCATGTACCCTTGTATTCCAATAGGAATAATACTCAGGCTCTGGCTTGATGAGACTGTAGTAGCTATCCACAATCTCACCATCCCTTACTATCACAATGCCTACGGAGCAAACGCTGGTTCGTTGCTGGTTGGCAGTCTCAAAATCTATCGCTGCAAAATTCTTCATGAGTGCAAAGTTACTAATTATATATGTATTATCCAAATTTTTAATATTTATATATCCATACTGGTATGCCATTTTGCTCCAATTGTCATGACAGTTTTTGACGGAAATCAAGAAATCATACCCTTGACAGCATTTTCTTCCCGAAAAATTGTGTGCGCACACAAAAAGGCATTATCTTTGCACTCGAAAAGATTGAATAACGAATAATTAAAGTAAAGAAAGGGTAACATTATGATGGTATTAGGAATGACATTGGCAGTTGCAGCTGCTCTTTTTGCAGAGGTTGTAAATGTAAACAAGAAGATTAGCCTCGGCAAGTAAGCAAGCTTTGAGAGGCATCCATAGGATGCTTCCAATGAAGCTTCTCTAATGGATATTAGATGAGGTAAAGAAGATGTAGATAAGGATAACAGATTGATATAGAGAAAGGATAAGATTATGATGATTTTAGGAATGATTTTAGCTTTGGTCGTTGCAGCATGCGCTGAGTATGGTGCAAGATCCAACATGAAGAACTTCGCTTAACAGGCGATGTTTCATGAAAATTTGAGAGAATTGTAGAAAGAAGTTTCCATATATATTATAGAGATGGCAGTTGTAGGCGTTTGTGAAGATGCTTGCAGCTGCCTTTTCTTTTTGTATCTTTAGGGTGTCGAAATTCAAAATTAAAGTTGTACCTTTGCACCCAAGTTGAGATTACAGAAATGAAAAAGGAACGTGAAACGGCAAACAAATATCGTCAGCAAGCTCTTGAAGGAGATTTAATGGCGATGAACAACATGGGTGTCTGCTATGCGCAAGGCATCGGTGTTGTGGAGGATCATGTGATGGCATTTCAGTGGTACATGAAGGCTGCTGAACTGGGAGATACTTACGCATGCTACAATGTGGCAGAATGCTACTACCAGGGAGATGGAGTGGAACAGGACTTCGAAAGAGCTCTTCATTGGTATCTGATTGCAGCAGAGAAAGGAGATGTACAATCACAGGTTAACGCTGCCAATGCATTTTACCTGGGTCAGGGAACTAAAGAAGACCACGTAAAGGCTCACCAATGGTGGCTGAAAGCTGCTCAAAGGGGACATCTTCAGAGCCAAAAGAATGTAGGTGCCAACTATTGGAATGGAGATGGAGTAGAGAAGGATGACAGTTGGGCTGCCTTTTGGTATGAAATGGCAGGTCAGCAAGGTGATGCACAGGCTCAGTTCTCTACCGGATGGTTCTATATGACCGGTACAGGCGTTAAACAGGACAAGCGCAAGGGACTCAAATGGATTCACAGAGCCACTGCCCAAGGATTTGAGCATGCCAAACAATGGTGCAGGGACAATGGGTACAGTATATATTAATAATGTAGTGAAACAAATGAAGACAGATTTACGATTGATACAAGAGCAGCAGCCTCTCATACACAACATAACCAATTATGTGGCTATGAACTTTGTTGCCAACAGCCTATTGGCTATTGGAGCATCACCAATCATGGCGCGTGCCGAGGAAGAAGTGGAGGAAATCAGTAGCAAGAGCAATGCCTTGGCTCTCAACCTGGGTGTTCCGGAAAGCACCACTGCTCACTCGATGATACTGGCAGGGGAAGCTGCCATGAAAAAAAGAATTCCTATCGTATTTGATGTGGTTGGAGTAGGAGCCACCCGCTTTCGTATGGATATAGCATCACAGATTATCCTCAGGTGTCACCCTACAGTCATCAAGGGAAATGCCAGTGAGATTCAGGCATTGTACTCTCACCAGATAGGCATGCAGGGAGTGGACAGTCGCCAGGAAACCTATGAGGTTGAGAAACAGGCTAAGAAACTGGCTCAGCAACTTTCCTGTATCATAGTTGTAACTGGAGCCATAGACTTCATCACGGATGGCGAAAGAATGGCTTATGTTCATGAAGGACATTCCATGATGAGCAAGGTTACTGCAATGGGATGTACTGCCACTGGTATCGTTGGGGCATTCCTTGCTGTGAACTCCGATCCTCTGGAAGCATCTTTTCATGCCATGAAAGCCATGGGAATTGCCGGAGAAAGGGCAGCTTCCCAGTCTAGAGGAACCGGTAGCATGATGATTAACTTCCTCGACGAACTCAGCAATCTTATGGCTTATGACTAGGATTATCAAAATCAAGAGACGTTCCTTCATGAAAAGCTTCATTGCAATCAATCTCTTTGGCATGATTGTTACTTGCGAAGATCTTTCTAAAGTGGAACTCAACCATGAGCTCATACATACGGCCCAAGCAAGGGAGTTGTTGTATATCCCATTCTACCTCTGGTACATCATAGAATGGTTTTTCTTATATCTCAGATATCGGGATTGGATGCGGGCATATTACAACATCAGGTTTGAAAAGGAAGCCTATGCTCACCAAGAAGACCTGGAATATTTAAATCGAAGGAAGCATTATTGCTATAGATGATGTTACGTGGTGCCATAATCTTGCTATTCCCCAGTTTTTTGGGGAATAGTTCTACACCTTTTCCCCAAATTCCACAGGGGTAATTTATGGCGCACAAATTATAAGTCTCTGTATATCAAGCTTATCATCTTTTCTATTATCTTTTGGCATGCAGGTTGCAACTATGAATAGCGGGTTCGATAATGAATCCACAAAACAGAGTAAATAACAATAAATAGTAACAATTTAAAACAGATAAGATTATGAAGAAGTTCGTTTTTGCAGCTATCGCAGCTATGGTAATGGTTTCAGTAAGCAACGTATTTGCATCAAGCAAAATGATGATAGATAATTCTGAAGTAGTTCCAGTTGATACAGTAGCACCTGAAACTCCAAAGGATTCAGCAGAGATCAGCACACCTGTTTTGCCTCAGGCGGGTGCAGAGGATTCTACAGAGCAGGCGACTCCTGCAGAGACAACAGCAGAGTCTGTAGAAACAACCCAATCTGAGCAGCCAGCTGAGGTTCAGGAGACTCCACAGAAGAACGCCCAGCAGGAGTCAACAGAGATAGAACAGGCTGCTGTTTCAGAGTAACAAATATCTGATTTTCAATATAATTAAAACGCAGAGGTCTGCTGGCAGTAATGCCGGCAGATTTCTGCGTTTAATTTAATACATCTAATTATTCTTAAAAAAACTTGATAACCCATCTTATAATAAAGTAAATTATGTATTTTTGCATATCATAATTAAGATTAAAGCTATGACAAAGGTTTGTTTTCGCTGATTTTAACTGGCTCGGCAAAGCGGAGCTGGTAGGGGAGTTGTGCTATGAAAAAAACTGCCAAAATCTAGGATTTCGTTAGGAATCTTTAAATTTTTCACCAAAGGCTGCTGCAATGTGGGCTAAATTTGCTATGGAAAAACAAGGGAGGATGAAAGGATATTGAATGGATTATAGCATGAAAATAGTTAAAGAAATATATAAAAGTCAAGTTTATTGCGTAAAAAACAAGACTTTTATTAACTTTGCACTCGAAAATAGGAGATAAACATGGTTATAGCAAGTCTGATAAAGGAAAAATTGTCATTGACCCCTGCAGGGGTCGTATTGACAACAAGAGATTTTGGGGTGGAGATGCGGTATCAGCCGGCACTTGCCAAAGCTCTCAACCGTCTTGTGCACCAAGGCGAACTGCAAAAGATAGCAAAGGGAAAATACTATATTCCGAAGAAGACCATTTTTGGAAATCTGAAACCTGCAGATTCTGAACTTGTAAAAGACTTTCTGGAGCAAAATGGCAAGATTGTAGGCTACATTACCGGAACTGCCGCATTTGCATCCCTAGGGTTGACTACACAGATAAGCTCATCCATCCTTGTCGGCACAAATAAATATCGGAGACCTATCACAAGGAATGGCGTGAAAATATCTTTCTTGTTACAAGAGAACGCCATAACATCAAGCAATATTCCACTACTTAGAATATTGGATGCTCTGCGCCTTATAAAGGACATTCCTGCCACTTCACCAGATGAATGTGTGACGAATATTTGCAAAGCAATCAATACTCTTTCAATGGAACAGAAGCAAGAATTGGCAGAACTATCCTTGGCATACACACCTTATGTAAGAGCTTTGCTTGGAGCCATCTACGAGAACATGGGGCTTGAAACGGAAACCATCAGTAAAACATTGAATGGAGTGACCAGCTACAAGTTGCCAGTCTCCGACAAAGTATTATCAAACAAAAAAAACTGGAACATCATATGAGATTACATGAAAACAGGGATTTGTTCTCTGATGCATTGCAAGCAGCATCGCAACCTGTAGAAGATGGAGGACTCGGCATTAAGAGTATCTTTATAGAGAAAGACTATTGGATTTGTCGATCGTTGTCTTTGATGGCTGCGAACGACAAGGATAACCGTGCCATTTTCAAAGGAGGAACAAGTCTTACAAAAGCATATGGTATCGGTAGTAGATTCTCAGAAGACATAGATATTGCTATCTCTGAGGCATGGACGCTCAGCGGCAACCAATTGAAGATGCTGATCAAGAGAACAGCCAAAAGCATGACGAAAGGTCTGCAGGAAATGGATATGCCTGGTTTTACGAGCAAGGGGTCTCACTATCACAAGGCATACTATTCTTATCCACGAGCCATTGATACATTACAAGTAGGTGCTATCAAAGCAGGACAGTTGCTTGTCGAAATCAATTCATTTGCCAATCCATATCCTTTTCAGAAATGTAAACTGCAAAGCTTCTTGACCGAGTTCTTGCAAAAGACAGGCAACGAGAACTTGATAGAGGAATATGATATGCAACCTTTCGAGGTGAATGTTCTCGACAGGCGTAGGACATTGACAGAAAAATTGGTGTCATTACTTCGGTGTTCCTTGGCCGACAACTACATGTCGGAGTTGACAGCCAAGATACGTCATTTCTATGATTTGCATTTCCTCTTGAATGATGCTGAGACACAGGACTATTTGAAAAGTGACGCTTTCAAATTGGACTTCAGCAACTTGTTTGCACAAGACCAACAAAGATTTGACAAGCCCGAAGGATGGCAAAACAAAGACATTATGGATTCTCCTATCATCAGTGACCTGCATAATGTATGGTCAGTGTTAAGCAACGTCTATGCAAAAGAACTTCCTGACCTTGTCTACAAAGATATACCGACTATTGAGAGTATCGAAAATAGCATGGAGCAGTTGATTTCGTATTTGCCAAAATATTCAATAGCCATGACAAGAAAGGTAAAGCTATAGATACCAGCAAGATAAACAAGTATGTCCACCAGCTTCATGTCATCAAGGACGCAGAGATTATAGGAAAATACTCCGATGCAAGTTGGGTGTTAAAATGGTAAGAAAGGAGATTATTTATGTCACAAAAGAAGATATTCAGATGCCAGGATTGTGGGTACGAGACCGAAGTATATGAGGGACGTGGCTTCATGGGACAGCATATCGAAGCCATGTCTTGTCCTGACTGCAGAAACATAGTACCTCTTGTGGTGGGTGGAGTAATTGGTGATGCTGCACCTAGTTTTAATTCTCTTGTAGGAAGGCTATGTCTAAGATGTGGTTCTGACAGGATTCACAGGTGGGATATGCATACTTGCCCAAAGTGCGGGGGCAAGATGCAACCCACTGGCGAAGAAGAGTTTTGGACATGAAAATTCTAGCCTATATTTACCTCTTTGATATTTTGCTGAAAATTACTTCTCAGAATTTCTTTCTTCTCAGATGGCAATAAGGCTCACCACCTGTTTTTTCATAATAATGCTGGTGGTAGGCCTCGCCAATGTAGAATGTCTCCTCTGGCAGGAGCAAGGTATTGACCTCGTCACCCTTACTACGGAGAAGTTCCGTCACATGTTCGGCTGTCTGCTTCTGAGATTCATTACGATAGAAGATACAGCTGCGGTATTGTGGCCCCAAATCAGGACCAACACCATCGGTCTGTGCTGGGTCGTGAATCTCGAAGAAGAGTTTACATAAGCTCTCATATGAAACCTGTTGGGGATTGAACTCCACGATGACGGCCTCTACGTGATGCGTCTTGTGGTCTCGTACATCGGCATAGGAAGGAAAAGCCTCTTTGCCGCCGGTATATCCTACCAGGGTATTGAGTACGCCGGGCTGTTTCTGAAACTGATGTTGCGCGCCCCAGAAACATCCGCAGGCAAAGATGCCAACCTCTATACTGCAGTCTTCAGGCACATGATAGATGTCAACCTGAGAGCATTTTTCGATGGCTGCCTTAATCATTTCCAGTGCCTTGCCATGTTTCTTCTGAAGGTCTGGGTAGGCCTTACCTCTCTGAAAGTTATGTTGGAGGTCATTGTACTTCACTTGAAGTGCAATGGGATTTTGAGAATCGATAATGCTCTGCACATAATCAAAATAATCCGTTCCCGGCTGATGTGTAAGGATGCGAAGGGCATTCACTACACCTGTGGGAATACCTTCATGAAGCAAATCCTCAAAGGAGTAGGAGGTATCTTCTACCACATCATGCAGAAAGCCTGCCATCTTTTCCTCGTCTGTATGGCCCATCAAGCCCACTGTGAGTGGATGAAGGATAACAGGATAGCCATCACGATCAAGTTGACCGGCATGGGCTGACGTTGCTATACGGAGTGCTATATCAATTGGATTCATTGTTAATTATGTCATTCTATGTTTATAATTTTGTCGTATCTCTTGCTTTGCTAGTCCTGGAATGATCGCCTGCATGAAAGATACGCTTGCCTTCAACTTCTACTATTCAAGACACACCGCTATCATTACTACCGGCTGCAACTATCTTTATATTTTTGTCGCACCATGATTTTCCCTTTACCATCAAGACGTCAGCTTCGACCTTTTGGCCTCTGTGATGTCTGATGATGTCCTTGGAGAGTATGTAGGTAAAAGAGGTATGAGGGTAGCACTGGCGCCATGAAAAGATTTCCCGCGAGAAGTGATCTTCATGGAAATGACTTACAAGTACATACACAGGCTTACCCTTGGACAGAATCACCGGCATACAATCGGCGGGATCCATCCAATAATCGAAGACCAATACGCAGGATTGGGTCTCCACTGCAAAACCACTATGAAAGATATATGTCAGTTTCATGATTCTCATTCTGATTTACGATTGAATCTTTGAATTCTTTCTTGGACGATTTGAAATAGGTATGTTTCATCTTACCGCCCAAAAAAGGATAGCTTTTCTCTTATCCTACTATATTTAAACGGTTTGACGAATCTCATATTTAACCTCCATGCCAAGGATATCCATGATTTTTTCAACCGTCGATAGGGAAGGGTTGCCTTTACCGCTCTCTATTTTCTTGATGGTAGAAATGGCTATCTCAGACATGTCTGCGAGGTCTTGCTGGGTAATCCCCAAGGCCTTACGCTGCAATTTCATTACTTCTTGAATTTTCATACCAAGTAGTATATTATATTGTACTTTTCCTGCAAAGTTAACCAGAAAATCTAGATTACGCAAGAAAAGGTATAATATATTGTTCTTTTTATAAAAAATTATAAGTTTCTGAGATTTTTCTTGTTTTTTTGCCTTTGAATATTGTTTTTTTCTTAACTTTGCATGCACAATTCATTATAGAAATCATGACTATAGAAGAAGCTATCAAACAAAGACATAGTGTACGAAAGTACATACACAAAACTCTTTCAACTGAGGTAGTTAGAGCACTTGAAGAAAAAATCTTGGAGTGCAACAAAGAGGGTGGCCTTCACATACAACTGGTTACCCAAGAAACCAAGGCATTCTCCGGCATTATGTCATATGGAAAATTCCATGGCGTGGAGAACTATCTCGTAATGGCAGGGCAAAAAGACGACGATCTTGATGAGCGTATTGGCTATTATGGCGAACAGCTTGTGCTGCTTGCCCAAGTCCTAGGACTCAACACCTGCTGGGCAGGATTAAGCTATCGCAAGGTGAATGAAGCCTACAAGATTGAAAAAGGGGAGAAGTTGACATGCATGATTGCCTTGGGATACGGAGAGTCACAAGGGGTTAGTCACAAAATCAAGACCATGGAACAGGTGAGCAATGCAACCAGCAATTCTCCTTCATGGTTCCGAAAGGGCGTGGAAGCAGCTCTTCTTGCTCCCACTGCCATCAATCAGCAGAAGTTCTCATTCTTCCTGCAAGACCAGGAAGGTACAAAAGCTGGTTGTAAACCCAAAGTTCTTGCCAAGAGAGGCTTCTCAATGGTAGGATATACCAAGATGGACCTCGGTATTGCCAAGCTTCACTTTGAAATAGGAGCAGGAAAGGAAAACTTTAAGTGGGTGGTAAAGAAAGTATGAGAGACTTCACGGAAATATGGCAACTTCAAGATACCATCATTACAGCAGTCAACGCATGCGGTTATGGTGTCTGGGATTTGCATGCTACCAATTGGGGATTTCATCTGGAGTTAACAGAACATTTGGATGATGCAGAAATCTGCAATATCTGCAGTCAACTTCCGCTTTCTGGAGATTATGAAGGAGAAGGCACAAATGGTTCTGTTCTAAGTTTGTACAACTACTGATTATTGATGTTCAAAAATAAAATAAAGCATATAAATTGTATTGCAAGGATTATTATCTTAAATATCCGTAAAAAAATTACGGCGTATTGATATTTTGTATATCTTTGCAACTGCTTAGCTGCACTTGACATTATAATAAAAGATAGTTTGCATTGTTTAAGTGTGTATTAGCTTTGCACCAACAAAATTGTTATCAATTAAAAATAAAGTATATATAAGCATGCTAGTAAAATTTGCCGTAACGAACTATAGAGGATTTGCCAATCGTATAGAATGGGATTTGTCGAAACCAAGTAACTATTCGTTCAATACTTTTGCCATTAAAGATGGTATCATCAAGAATGGCATCGTATATGGACCTAATGGTTCTGGCAAGTCAAACTTTGCAATGGCCATCTTCGACATTACCAATCATCTTTCACAGAAGTGGAAGAAGGTGAACTATTATGATAACTTTACATATACGGGAAAGTTGAACTTCCCCGTAAAATTTGAATATACATTCAAGTTTAGAGATAATACGTTACTATATACATATAGCAAATCACCTGATGGAAAACTGGAGGAAGAAGAACTTGTTGTGAATAACAAGCTTATTTTCTGCAACAAGAATTCTGTCTTGACATTGGATGATGTTGAATTCCCGATGGATTCTGCGGTGAAGGCAAACCTTGCCAATAACGCCAATAATGTATCCATCGTAAACTTTCTGCTTACTTCCTATCCTCTTGCCAAGGAACATTATCTTCTGAAACTGCAGCAATTCGTAAACTCAATGTTATGGTTCAGAAGTGTTGAAAAAAATGAGTTTATGGGGTTGGCTACTGCTCCGGCAAATCTCGATGAGTATATCATCAAGAATAAGCTGACTCAGGACTTTGAGGAATTCATCCATCGGGTAAGCGGACAAAGTTTTGAGTTTCAGGAGCCAAAGGATGATGATAAAGAGTTGTATTGCGTATTTGGATTAGGTCGCATTCCATTCGATAAGATTGCATCAACGGGTACTCAATCTCTGATGCTGCTATATTACTGGCTGAAACAGATGACAAAAGCATCGTTCGTTTTCATAGATGAATTTGATGCATTCTATCATTTCAGACTCTCTTATGAGGTTTGCAAAACCCTCTTTTCCCTTCCATGTCAGGCTTTTACATCATCACACAACACCTATCTGATGACCAACGACTTGCTTCGTCCAGATTGCAATTTCATCTTGCAAGACAACAAAATCAAGCCGTTGAGCGACTGCACTCAAAAAGAGTTGAGATTCGGGCATAATATAGAAAAAATGTTTAGAGGTAACGCATTCGAAGTATGATACTATTCGTTTTTGAAGGAGTAAAACGGGAGCCGGATTTGTTCCGCACCATCCAGCGATTATACTTTGCAAATAGAGATGAGCAGATAGTATGTTCCTATAACAACAACATCTATCAGCTATACAAAGATTTGCAGGAGTATGATGGCGATGGAGATATTGTGTCTTTGCTGATGGAGAAATTTGCTGGTCAAGCAGACAATCCGCTCAAGGATATTGATGCATCTGCTGACATTTCTGAAATCTATCTGTTCTTCGACTATGACTTTCATAACCGGAATTTATCTCTCGAAGAAATCAACAGGCAGGTAAAGGAAATGCTTGAAACATTCAACAACGAAACAGAGTTTGGTAGGCTATATATTGACTATCCGATGGTTGAGTCTATACGATATACTAAGCAGTTGCCCGATGCAAACTATTGGACGTATTCTGTAACACGTTCTGAGTGGGGTAAGTTTAAAGGTGTATCTGCAGATTTTTCTGCGTATGACAGTTTCGATTTCATCCTACTGAAAGATCATCGAGAGCCAACAGAAGTAGAGATGGAGGAAGTTAAGCAAAATTGGGAATATTTAAAGGAAATGAATGTGGGAAAAGCGAACTATCTATGTAAGGGGAAGAATACGATGCCTGCATCTAAAGAAGACATACTTCAAGACAAAATATTCAACTCACAAGTAGAACAGTATGTGAATACCGAAGATTGCAAAGTAGCTGTACTCAATGCTTTCCCAATTTTTCTGTTTGACTATTTCAAATAATATTTTAAGAGAAGGTTATCATACGAGGACATTCTATTAAGCAACATATTTGGACTATCTAAAATTATATTTGCACAAATATGCGTAAGGGCAATAGGTTTAAGAGTAGCTAAGCTCATATTGACATTATTACTGACAGCAGGGTTGCTTTAATTCATCTAATTATTCGTTTAAAAAAAAGGGCTAGCCCCATAATCAGGACTAGCCCCCAGTTTTAATTATTTTCTCGATGCAATGAATGTATCTTGAAAGCTGCATAGCACTTCAAGAAAGATTACTTAACCTCAATGTGCTTAACATCGTCTTTCTTCTCCTCCTTGGCTATCTTAGGAATCTCAATCTTCAAGACACCGTCACTGACCTCAGCGGAAATCTTCTCCTGATCAGCATCCTCTGGCAAAGCATAACTCTGAGAGTAGCTGCTGTAAGAGAACTCACGACGCAAGTAATGCTCTTCCTTCTTCTCCTCCTTCTTCTCATCCTTGTTCTCGATGGATACATTCAGATAGCCATCCTTATCGATGTTCATCTTGACCATATCTTTCTTCAAACCAGGAGCTGCAACCTCCATCGTATAAGCTGTAGCACTTTCCTTGACGTTGACTGCAGGAGCTGTTGCGTTCATGTGTGGCATCAAGCCTGTATCAAAGAAGTTGTCATTAAACCAACTGTTCAACCAATTTGAAACACTGTTATTTCTACGAGCTAACAACATCATGTAAAACCTCCTAATTCTATTTTTCTCGTCCTCTCTTCGCCTTCCGGCTCAGTCGGGATTTCTCATTGTTTTTAATTTATCCTTTTTAATAACGATTGCTTCGGCTTACGAGGTTCAAGGATTTCTAGAAACCCTCAACTGTCATTACTTAGGGTTCTTGTCGTTCCCCTTGCCCTTTCGGCTTCGGCTTTCACTCTATGTAGGAGCAAGTTACGTGCCAACCCGGTTTATAGATTTGGAGTAAACAGTTTTTGCCAATTTTGACTAAATATTCTGCAAAATTGACAACAATGGATAATTAATTTAAACTTTGCTGCTAAAACTTCATGCTTTTTAAACCTGTTTTTCAATCCATGCCATCAGTACTGCTACAGCATACTGCTGTTCTTCTCCTGTCAGCTGTCTTCCGGCAGGTATATGATGCCATTTGAAGAAACAACCACGGCAACAGCAGCCTGTAGCATGCTGGGCAATGAATACAGGATGCCCTCTCATAGGCGTCTGCTTGCCGTCATTGGGAATCACGGCAGGAGCAAGGCGTTTGGCAACGAAATCCTCCGCATGCTTACGGATGGTAGCCAAACCCTTTTCTGCAATATATTCCTTATCCTTCTTCGAGAGATGGAATCGGCTGCGAAAAGCTGATTGGGAAAGTCTTTCAAACAAATCAGTCAAGTCATACTCTTTGTCTGGAGAAGTATCGCTTTCCATGTCTTCTGAAGAGATAGAGTCTTTCTGATGATCCTCTTTTTCCTCAGGAAACAAATTAAGTTCTACATATTTTGCTTGGTTTACTTTTGATTCTTTTTTCATTTCTATTAGCCTCCTATATCTAGGAATCTCCTATTCATATTAATGGATATCAGACTCTTACGCTGCTGATGCTTTGTTTTCCTTGGGTTGTGGGTTGGGTACGAAGCCAAGGATGGCAACCAGACAACTCATCAAAGGACTGATGATGTTGAAGAAGCAGAAGGGGAGATAGACAAGTGTCGGGATACCAAGAACCGTACTCTGCGTCATACCGCAGGCTGTCCATGGAACCAATACGCTCGTTACGGTAGCGCTATCCTCTGTACTACGGCTCAAGAGTTCCGGACGATAGCCTCGTTCGGCATATTCATCCTTATAGATAGATGCATTCATAATAATGCTCAGGAACTGGTCACCCATAACGAGATTGAGCAAGACGCCTGATGTCACGGTGCTGCAGACAAGTGATACGGTGCTGTGGATGCTTTTCAGGAGCATGTGGGTAATGGCGTGGAGCATGCCGCTGGCTACCATACATGAACCGAAACACATGGCACAGAGGATGAGCCAGATGGTATTGAGCATGCCAGCCATACCTCGGGTGGCTACGAGATCATTGATGTTAGCCATGCCGCAATCTACCTGGGTATGGGTATAGCAGGTGGTCATGATTCCTTCAAAGAGGCTTTTGGCAGAGATGCTGTCTTCACCTGCTATCCCTACAAGTACTTCCGGCTGGAGAATGAGGGCACAGATGCATGCTGAAAGGGCTGAAAGAAGAAGTGTGATGAGGGATGGCGTCTTACGGTAGATGAGCCATCCTGTAAAAGCCGGAACCAGCATCGTAAACAAGGAGATATTGAAACCATGACTCAGACCGGTGAGATACTGGCTGATATCCACTGGCTTGGAATCATAACAGAGTCCGATGATGAGATAGAGTACCAGCGAGAGCAGGATGCTTGGTATGGTAGTATAGAGCATATAGCGGATATGTGAGAAGAGATCCGCTCCGGCTATACTCGAAGCAAGGACGGTGGTATCGCTCATTGGCGAGAGTTTATCCCCGAAATAGGCACCGGAGATAATAGCTCCAGCGGTGTAGGGGGCTGGTATTCCCAGGGCATCACCGATTCCCATCAGAGCAATACCGATGGTGGCAATAGTGGTCCATGAGGTTCCCGTCATCACAGAAATGATGCTAGAGATGATGCATGCGCAGGGAAGGAAAAAGGTTGGCGACATGATCTGTACACCATAATATATTAATGTGGGTACCACACCACTGATCATCCAGGTAGCTGACATCATTCCGATGAGCAGCAGGATCAGGATAGATACTCCGGCATCGCCCACGGTCTTTTTGATCATCTCTTCAAAGATATTCCATTTCATCCTATAGATGCCCATACCGAGTGCTACACAAACGGCTGTGGCTATCATGAGGGCCACCTGAGAGGCACCAGCCAGGGCATCATCAGGGAAGATTTTGACAACCAGGACGATGAGGGTGATAAGTACTGCCAGCGGTATGACAGAAATAAAAGGATGTGGTGCAACTGGCTGCAGAGACGAGCAGGATGCCTGATTCTCTGCAGCTTGAGATTTCTGTTTCTTTTCTTCTTGTTCCATTTGTTAATATTCTCTTATCATTTTAGTCTTTCATTTACTTTGCGTTTTCATCCGTTTCTTCAACGCTCTTCTTCTGTGTATTCGGCAAGAATCCTGCAATGATGCCGAGCAATGGCAGGAAGGCACTCACCTGGAAGATAAACTCGATGCTCGTCTTGTCTGCTAACCAGCCGAAGAAAGCAGAGCCCAAACCTCCCAAACCAAACATCAGTCCGAAGAAAATGCCGGCTATCAGTCCTACTTTATCTGGCATCAGGTCGGTAGCATATACCACGATGGAAGAGAAAGCCGAGGCAATGATCAATCCTGACAGGAAGGTAAAGATGATGGTCCACGTGAAGTTGACGAAAGGCATGGCGATGGCGAAAGGTGCTGCCCCCAGAATGGAAAACCAGATGACATACTTTCTGCCGAACTTGTCACCCAGCATTCCTCCTGCCACTGTTCCTATGGCAAAGGCTGCAAGGAACACGAAGAGACACAGCTGTGAAGTCTGTACCGAGACCCCGAACTTATCCATCAGGAAGAAGGTGAAGTAGCTCGTGATGCACGCCGTATAGAAATACTTGGAGAACACGAGCATGATGAGGATGAACAGTGCCCAATACTTCACCCTTTTGGAAATATGGGTATTGAGAAGCGGTTGTTTCTGCGGATGGTTCACCACGTAAGCCAGTCGTGCCTTGTACCAGACTCCCAATCTTACCATGATGATGGCAGCGAGGAGGGCTGCAAGGGCAAACCAGGAGATGGCATGCTGTCCGAAAGGCAGGATGATGATGGCAGCCAGCAGCGGACCTACTGCCGATCCGCCATTGCCGCCCACCTGAAAGATAGATTGTGCCAGACTCTTCTTGCCTCCCGATGCCATCTGTGCCACTCTTGAAGCTGTGGGATGAAACACGGATGAGCCCAGACCTACGACGCTCACAGCCAGGAGAATCAGAAAATAATTCTCGGCAAAAGCCAGCAGGAGCAAGCCCACCAAGGTGAAGCACATGCCGAGGGAAAGAGCATAGGGACGGGGATGCTTGTCAGCATAAAGCCCCGTAAAAGGTTGCAGGATGGAAGACGTCATCTGGAAGACCAGCGTGATGATACCTATCTGTGCAAACGAGAAGTCGAACTTATCCTTCACAATCGGATAGATGGAAGGGATAATCGACTGAATCATATCATTCAAGAAATGGGAAATGCTACAGATGATGAGCATGGAATATACCGTACCCTCTACCATCTTAGGATTTCCCTTGATTTTACTACCTATTGACTTGATGTTCATTGTATTAATTTAAATTATTATTTTTCAAGCACTGGCGCCATGAAAAGATTTCCCGTTCATGATTCTCATTCTGATTTACGATTGAATCTTTGAATTCTTTCTTTGACTATTCGTAAATAGGTGCGTTTCATCTTGTCTGTCAAAAAAGAATTGTTGACCAAATGCTCTACTTCGTCAGGCAAGACTGGAAAAGAGTCAAGAATCATTTCTATACGCTTCTTCTTCAGACCGATATGCTCTCCAAATCTCTCAAAGTCCAGACGGCATGGATGCCCTGTTCGCTCATACACATCACTTTTCTCCAGAGTCAGAGAAAGCCCCCCATTCAACCCCAGATCATCGCCCTCGATATGGAGACAGGTGTTCATCAGGTCATAGGCGGGAGCAAGCTGGTAATGGTCGCCAATTCTCATGATGGAGAAGTTTTTCAGATGGTCGTCGCCGTTGCCGTAGATGTAATTGAATACAACCAACTTAAAGAAACGTTCCATGGCTATCATCCAAGCAGGAATAAATCGTTTTATTGCACAGGCAATATCCTCGAAGCATCCATCATATTTGAAATAAGTACCTTGCTCGGCTTCATTCTTACCAACCAGAGAAGCGAAATCCTCCATGAGATATTTGCTTCCATCCTTGGCTATGTCAAATCTCTTGGTAATATATACCATATCTCCATGAGGGGTAAAGCAAAGACCATTTTCTGCTGTAATGATACCATATACCTGTGAAGCTATCTGCATGGTAAGATGCTCGTTAGCAGGAATCTGCTTCCTTGTATAAAGAGTATTGTCCCAAGGTGCTGGCTTCAGAATATAGCGAGAACGTTCATCCGTCTGCGAGATTCTGATGATTCCATTCTCTATCACTGCAGGAAATTTCTCCTGAGCTCCAGAAACAGAGATACGTCTCATGGCTATCATAGTCTCTGATGTCTTACTGATTTCATCTATTTCAAAATCAAGCAAATGCGACACTTTCTGACCATCAAACAGTTTTTTGCAAGCTGTAGGAGAGTAAGTGGAAAAACCATCTGCAAGGGTGGATGGGCAATGATTTAATTCTTTCATGATTCTACTTCTTTTACAGTTAATGCTCCTATCGTATCATGGGTTGCTATCTTCAGAAGAAGTCCAAAGAAATCCTTCTCATCCAATCGCCAACTTCTGCAGACTATCTTTCTGTTTGCTCCTTCTGGAAGCATATTGGTAAAAACAGGGAATAGATAATCAGACTGATAAGGCTCTTCCCTGAAAGGCATGGTAAGTGAGACTGGATCATGGGTCCTATCCATCATATACTGCTTGTCGTATGTGAAGGTATAACCTCTGCCAGGAGTTGACTCCTCTAAGAATCCTGCTTCTGTGTCGTGACAATAAACGATAGCTTTTCTCATGACTTACTTTATTTAAACTGTTTGACGAATCTCATATTTAACCTCCATGCCAAGGATATCCATGATTTTTTCAACCGTCGATAGAGAGGGGTTTCCTTTACCACTCTCTATTTTCTTGATGGTAGAAATGGCTATCTCAGACATGTCAGCGAGGTCTTGCTGGGTAATCCCCAAGGCCATACGCTGCAATTTCATTACTTCTTGAATTTTCATACCAAGTAGTATATTATATTGTACTTTTCCTGCAAAGTTAACAAAAAAATCTAGATTACGCAAAAAAAGGTATAATATATTGTTCTTTTTATAAAAAATTATTATTTCATGGAATTTTTCTTGGTTATTTGCCATTGAATATTGTTTTTTTTCTTAACTTTGCATGCTTCCCATTTTCTAAGGTGTCTTATCGTAAATAGAAAGTTTGCAGTACACCCTATTGAGAGGAATCACCATATAACTTTAGCAATTAGTTTTTTTAATGATAAAGCATTTAAATTGTATTGCAAGGATTATTATCTTAAATATCCGTAAAAAAATTACGGCGTATTGATATTTTGTATATCTTTGCAACTGCTTAGCTGCACTTGACATTATAATAAAAGATAGTTTGCATTGTTTAAGTGTGTATTAGCTTTGCACCAACAAAATTGTTATCAATTAAAAATAAAGTATATATAAGCATGCTAGTAAAATTTGCCGTAACGAACTATAGAGGATTTGCCAATCGTATAGAATGGGATTTGTCGAAACCAAGTAACTATTCGTTCAATACTTTTGCCATTAAAGATGGTATCATCAAGAATGGCATCGTATATGGACCTAATGGTTCTGGCAAGTCAAACTTTGCAATGGCCATCTTCGACATTACCAATCATCTTTCACAGAAGTGGAAGAAGGTGAACTATTATGATAACTTTACATATACGGGAAAGTTGAACTTCCCCGTAAAATTTGAATATACATTCAAGTTTAGAGATAATACGTTACTATATACATATAGCAAATCACCTGATGGAAAACTGGAGGAAGAAGAACTTGTTGTGAATAACAAGCTTATTTTCTGCAACAAGAATTCTGTCTTGACATTGGATGATGTTGAATTCCCGATGGATTCTGCGGTGAAGGCAAACCTTGCCAATAACGCCAATAATGTATCCATCGTAAACTTTCTGCTTACTTCCTATCCTCTTGCCAAGGAACATTATCTTCTGAAACTGCAGCAATTCGTAAACTCAATGTTATGGTTCAGAAGTGTTGAAAAAAATGAGTTTATGGGGTTGGCTACTGCTCCGGCAAATCTCGATGAGTATATCATCAAGAATAAGCTGACTCAGGACTTTGAGGAATTCATCCATCGGGTAAGCGGACAAAGTTTTGAGTTTCAGGAGCCAAAGGATGATGATAAAGAGTTGTATTGCGTATTTGGATTAGGTCGCATTCCATTCGATAAGATTGCATCAACGGGTACTCAATCTCTGATGCTGCTATATTACTGGCTGAAACAGATGACAAAAGCATCGTTCGTTTTCATAGATGAATTTGATGCATTCTATCATTTCAGACTCTCTTATGAGGTTTGCAAAACCCTCTTTTCCCTTCCATGTCAGGCTTTTACATCATCACACAACACCTATCTGATGACCAACGACTTGCTTCGTCCAGATTGCAATTTCATCTTGCAAGACAACAAAATCAAGCCGTTGAGCGACTGCACTCAAAAAGAGTTGAGATTCGGGCATAATATAGAAAAAATGTTTAGAGGTAACGCATTCGAAGTATGATACTATTCGTTTTTGAAGGAGTAAAACGGGAGCCGGATTTGTTCCGCACCATCCAGCGATTATACTTTGCAAATAGAGATGAGCAGATAGTATGTTCCTATAACAACAACATCTATCAGCTATACAAAGATTTGCAGGAGTATGATGGCGATGGAGATATTGTGTCTTTGCTGATGGAGAAATTTGCTGGTCAAGCAGACAATCCGCTCAAGGATATTGATGCATCTGCTGACATTTCTGAAATCTATCTGTTCTTCGACTATGACTTTCATAACCGGAATTTATCTCTCGAAGAAATCAACAGGCAGGTAAAGGAAATGCTTGAAACATTCAACAACGAAACAGAGTTTGGTAGGCTATATATTGACTATCCGATGGTTGAGTCTATACGATATACTAAGCAGTTGCCCGATGCAAACTATTGGACGTATTCTGTAACACGTTCTGAGTGGGGTAAGTTTAAAGGTGTATCTGCAGATTTTTCTGCGTATGACAGTTTCGATTTCATCCTACTGAAAGATCATCGAGAGCCAACAGAAGTAGAGATGGAGGAAGTTAAGCAAAATTGGGAATATTTAAAGGAAATGAATGTGGGAAAAGCGAACTATCTATGTAAGGGGAAGAATACGATGCCTGCATCTAAAGAAGACATACTTCAAGACAAAATATTCAACTCACAAGTAGAACAGTATGTGAATACCGAAGATTGCAAAGTAGCTGTACTCAATGCTTTCCCAATTTTTCTGTTTGACTATTTCAAATAATATTTTAAGAGAAGGTTATCATACGAGGACATTTCCCATTTTCTAAGGGTGATTATGATAAATAGGCGGTACATATATATCAGTTTGGAATTTGTACTTCGGAAATATGCGGGTGTCAAATATTGTTTCTTAATTATCGCAATT
This sequence comes from Segatella copri, assembly GCF_026015295.1. NCBI lineage: Bacteria > Pseudomonadati > Bacteroidota > Bacteroidia > Bacteroidales > Prevotellaceae > Segatella > Segatella copri. Next base: position 143,193 of record NZ_JAPDUW010000002.1, read on the forward strand.
TCCGTATTTTCAATCTAGAAGGTCATGATGATAAAAATCTTTTGGTTTGATAGCGTATTACTTGCTCTCTGCAAGACGAATCACCTATAGTTGTACGACCGTAAGGCTACAGTTGTACGACTATATAGGCTATAGTTGTACAACTCTGGAGTTATAGTCGTACAACTATAGGGGTTATAGTTGTACGACTACAGAATTCCGGATTTCCGAAGAAATTAGTGAGATTTATAACACGTTGAATATCTGACGATTACGAATTTCGCCATATTTTCAATATTCTTCAAGAAATATTTTCCGAGCGGAAATTCGTGATTTTCAGAGGATTTAAATCATGATTTTGTAAAAAAAATAAACCTGGTCAACTGACGGGACATGACATCTGTATAATGACCACTTATACCTGAAATAGGGCTATTTTTGATTAATTAATAGTTATTTTACTCACATTTTAGCAAATATCATTACCTTTGCAATTAGTTAAAATTAAAACACGTAATATTAAGAACATGATTTCATTTGAAAGTGATTACAACAATGGTATGCTGCCAGAGATTCTAGAAGCTCTTGGCAAGACAAACGGTGATAAAACATCTGGTTATGGTTTTGATCCATACTCAGAATCTGCAAAAGAGAAAATCCGCAAGGCTGTGGACAATGAGAATGCAGAAGTCTTCTTCCTGATAGGCGGTACGCAGACCAACACCACCGTTATCGACTCCGTGCTCATGGGATGCGAAGGAGTAATCTGTGTGGAAACCGGTCATATCGAGGTACATGAATCAGGAGCAGTAGAAGCTTTCGGGCATAAGGTCATTACCCTGCCAGGAAAAAACAGCAAGCTGACAACCGGCACCCTGTCAGCCTATATGGATACCTTCCTAGCCGACGAATCGCATCCTCACATGGTACAGCCAGGCATGGTTTATATCTCGATGCCGACTGAGTTCGGAATGGTCTACACCAGAGAAGAACTGGCTGCGCTGTATGCAACCTGCCAGAAATATGACCTCCGTCTCTTCATCGATGGTGCACGACTGGGATACGGTCTGGTTTCAGGGGCATGCGACTATGACTTGCCATTCCTTGCAAAACATTGTGATGTATTCTATATCGGCGGAACCAAGGTGGGTGCCATGATGGGAGAAGCTGTGGTATTCTCGGGCATGAAGGCACCGAAATACTTCTTCACCAACGTGAAGCGTCATGGAGCCTTGCTTGCCAAGGGCAGAATGCTCGGCATCCAGTTTGACACACTGTTTACGGATGAGCTCTATTTCAAGATATCGCGCCATGCCATCGCTATGGCTACCCGCATCCGCAGCATCTTCGAAAAGCATGGCATCGCCATTGCCTACGATTCTCCAACCAATCAGCAGTTTGTAGTACTCTCACCTACCCTCTACGAAGCCCTTTCCCAAAAAGTAGCATTCGAGATATGGGAAAGAAAGAGCGAACATGAAATCATCTGCCGATTCGTGACAAGCTGGGCAACAAAGGAGGAAGAACTCGACGAGCTAGACCGTATACTTCAAGCTTACGCCTAAGAAGGCTAAGGATGGTTCTCCTCCAGAATCATCCTTAACAATTCTTCATTTGCCTCGTTGTTAATCTCTGCATCCTCCAACTCAGAGAAATAGTCAAGCGTAGCTGAACATTCGCCTGTAATATCTATCCCTATCACTTTCTCATGGGCATAGATGATGCGAAGCACGGCTTGGAGCTGCATAAGTGTCATATCTCCATTGCTCCAGTCGGTGATGGCATCCTGCTTTCTCAATACATCCTTATCTATGGATATGTAAACCGGCTCATGTATAAGTTTACCAGCCTTCGACGGCCAAGCCTGGTGATGGTCTATCTCTGCCTGACTGTAGAACAACACCCTCTCTCTCAAGTGAACAGGCACCTGGGCTATCAACTCGTCCGATGCCCCCACTATGATAATGTGTTTGACAAACGGGTTCTTCTCCAAAACATCTCTCACCCAACCACCACATGACACAACACCCTCCCATTCCGGTTGCTGCATATCCGGATGATGGTCGAAAACTATGAGCGAGAAAGGTTCATGAATTCTTGACACCCAATATTCCGTAAGATAATGGAAATCTCCGGAATCTATGAAATGAACGGCTTTGGCAGGAAAAGGAGCCAATCGGCGATGCAGTTCCTCGCTACCCTCTTCGTCACAATAGCAGTCTACCCCTTTCATGTCCCGGCAATCTACATGGATAATATTCTTATTTGAGGCAAATGCCTCCAATTCGTATACGCCGGTAAAGTTAAGGAGAATGATAGGTATTTTCTTTTTCATATTGAATCAATTTTCTAAATGCTGATTGCAAAAATACCTAATATTCATAAATACTTGATGAATTATACATTATATTATTGTTAAAATTAGATTTTTTTATACTTCTACACAGATTTACCAAAATCATATTAAAACAATTTAATTTTCAACAAAAACATAGTAAATTCGTATTTTTATCTATATCTTTGCAGAAAATTGAAACATATAGTTATGGTATTTAAAAATGCACTTATATTGGATAAACATAGATGTAATGTTCCCCATTACATCCTCAACCGTAGTCTTCGGAAATAATATCTATCTTGCTTGAGATAACATATTATTAACGAATTTAAAATTACATGGGTTTAATCATTTTATATTTTTTAGGTGCTCTGTCACTATCCTTTTTATGCTCCGTCCTGGAGGCGGTATTACTTTCTACTCCGATGTCGTTTATCTCGATGAAGGAGAATCAAGGCAGCAAGACTGCCTCACTGATGAAACAGTATAAGAATAATGTAGACCGTCCGGTGGGTGCCATTCTTTCACTCAACACCATCGCCCACACCATCGGTTCTGCCGGTGTAGGAGCCGAGTCTATGAAACTCTTTGGCGAAGAATACTTCGGCATCATTTCCGCCATTCTCACTCTGTTGATTCTGGTACTTTCAGAAATCATCCCGAAAACCATCGGAGCTTCATATTGGCGCTCTCTTGCCATGACATCTACCAAGATCATCCGTGTGCTCATCTTTATCACCTATCCTTTGGTACTGCTTTCGGAACTTATCACTAAGGTATTTACTCCGAAGAACCACCAGGCTTCCGTGAGTCGCGAAGAGGTATCGGCCATGGTAGACGTAGGTACTACAGAAGGCATCTTCCGCGAATCGGAAAGCAAGATCATCAAAAGCTGCATTCGCCTGGCAGGAGTAAAGGCAAAGGAGGTTATGACTCCATCCATTGTAGTAGAATCAGCCAACATGAATCTGACTACCAAGGAGTTTTACGAACAGAAAGAATGGAATTTCTCACGCATTCCCGTTTATGACAACAACAAGGATATCATTGTGGGATACGTATTGAAAGATATGGTTCTCAAATTGGTTTCAGACGATGAGTTCCAAACCAGATTATCCGAGCTGATGCGTCCTATTCTTTCCTTCAACGAGGATGAATCTCTATACCAGATATGGGAAAAAATGTTGGAAAAACGAGAACACATCTCTATCATCGTAGATGAATACGGATGTCTGAGAGGAGTGGTTTCCATGGAAGACGTAATCGAAACGATGACTGGCGTAGAAATCGTGGATGAAGACGATGTGGCAGTGGATATGCAGGCATTGGCTAAGGAAAAATCGCGCATGATGCACCAAGGTATTGTATCTGCCATTCCTGGCAGTAAAGCTTAATATTTACAGAACATTGCATTTTAGCAAGAGAGGGTGGGTCATGGAGTTATGACCCACCCTCTCTTGTTTATCCCGGAAATATCGCCACCTTGATGACTCCATCCCTGCGGTTCTCAAAGACATCGTATGCCTCTTCTATTCTTGAAAGCGGGAAACGATGGGTAATCAGAGGAGTGGTATCTATCTTTCCCTGGGCTATCAAATCAAGGATTTCCTCACAGTCACATCCATCCACACCTCCCGTCTTGAAGATGAGGTTCTTGCCATACATATCAGGAAGCGGAAGCATCTGCGGCTTGTCATACATCGCAACGATGGTGACGATGGCATTAGGACGGGCACACTTCCAGGCAAGCTGGAAGGTATCAGGTCCACCTGCAACCTCCATCACCACATCAGCTCCCCCATGCAGACTATGTTGTTTGACAAATGCCTCACAATCCTCCGGTTCAACAACCATCACCTGAGGATAATGCTTCTGAATGAACTCTCGCCTATCCTTTGATTTCTCACAGACGATGATGTTTCTCGGATTCTTGAGCAGGGTGCAAAGCAAACAGCAGACACCCGTAGGGCCAGCACCGATAATCAAGACAGTATCCTCTTCCGTAATATCAGATATTCTCGTAGCCCAGAATCCAGTAGCAAGGATGTCGCCAACGAAGAGCGCCTGCTCATCGCTTACCGAATCAGGAATCTTGTTCAAGCCGGTTGTAGCATAAGGAACCCTCACATATTCCGTCTGCCCGCCATCGATTCTGCATCCCAGTGCCCATCCGCCATATGGAGAAGTACAATTGTTCACGTATCCATGCTTGCAATAGAAGCATTCTCCACAGAAGGTCTCTACATTCACGGTTACTCTGTCGCCCGGCTTCACATGGGAAACCCTCTCCCCTACTTCCTCTACAATGCCTACCATTTCGTGGCCAACAGTAATCCCCGGTACTGCGCGAGGCACAGAACCATGCTTGATATGAAGATCACTGGTGCAGATACTGCTCAGCGTTACTCTTACGATGGCATCATGCTCATCTATTATCGTAGGCTTCCCTTTTTCTGTGAAGCCAAACTTTCCTTGCTGGATATATGTAAATGCTTTCACCTTAATTATATATATAAGTATTATTATTCACGTTAAATCATGCTGCGAAGTTACAAAAAACATTTTAATCATACAAGAAAAAATACAGATTCTTTCTCACCTTTTGACCTGTAAACTATTAAAAAGTCTGTCTTTTTTTACAAGTAAGACCATTTTTTGTGATTTTTCAGCAAACAAAACCATAAAATATACTCTGATGTTCAAATAGTTAGCCAAAAATTTGGAGAATAGAATATTTTTTCTTACCTTTGCAAATGAAAGATTTGAATTCAATTTTTTACAGAATATAGCATGTATCAAGATTTAGATTTTACTGATAACAATTACTATCAGGAAGATTATATAGATTCGCCGGTTGATGATTTCGACTGGATGCCTAATTTATTTGCCAAGCTCGCAAATCACCTGCGAACTTCAACTTCTGCTGATGTTATCAGACTGGGAACCATCGGCTGCATCAGAAACAATGAGCCGGGAGATGATTCACTTCTCCAATGGGAAGAAGTAGAAACAATGCGTCGCTATATAGATAGCGTCAACAGAGGCTTGGGTGCACCAGAAGATCCCACACTCCAGCAGTTGCTCCATTCTACAGAATGGACTAACTATGGTATTTTTACCATGAACTTTATCTCGGATAAGAACCTCGACTATAAAGGAATCTGTGAGGTTGAAAATACAAATCTCTCATACGCCAGCATGGCTTTTTTAATTGCTCTGGTAAAAGGGATGAGTATGATTAATCTCAAACATCCTTCAGCAAAGGGAGAAAACAATCATATTTTCACATACGTAATTCCGAGTCAATTCTCCACCTTCTCCTTTGCTTCATTCCTCAATGTGGCCAATGCACGTCTCGCTAACAAAGAAGATATTTCTGAACAGGAGATTGAAGAGTTGACCCAACTTGCTTTCAAGAGTCGCTACTGGAAACAAGAGACCTCACTCAAGAGTAAAGACAGCGAGTTGTTCATCTATGTCCTCAAGAACATCATTTCGGAAATTCTGGGACTGAAGCTTGACATCAATGCGGAATCCTTTGCCAAACAGGCAAAGAAGGAAGAGAAAAAGACTGCCACTCCAACTGTAGATAACCATAAGAAGAAGGAGAAGAAGGAAAAGAAAAAAGAAAAGACTATCCTGAAAGATAATTCCAAACCTTCTTTGGCATCTACGATGGTAAAAGTCTTAACAGAGGAGTCTCTCCCGCAAACCAAAGAGAGTCTTATCGATAAGACTATGCAACTCTATCCTACTCTCAAGATAAACTGTTTCAACACCACCCTATCAAGACTCCATAAAAATGAAGTTCTGAATTATTATAATGGTGGACTGATTGGAATTAAAGGCAAAAGATACGGAAGAGGCTACAAGATAATTAGCCGTTTACATAAACATAAGGAAACAGATTAAGGCTAAATTTTGTGCCAAGAAAATCCAAAGGCTAAAGACCATTGGGCTTTCTTGGCACTATTTTTTCTTGAAAGTTTGCAAGAGTTTTCCATCAGGCGCAAACAGTTCATTCCTGACCTCAAAAGTTGATGGCTCTGGTTTCACGTTGGGCCATGACTGGTATAACCATCATAGAACTTGTGAATGCGGTGAGAACTTACTTGAAAGCAGTTCAATGACAAAATAATAATCTAAAAAGAAACTTACTTGTAGTTTTTCCGTCAATTAGTCAATTCTACAATTAGACAATTATGAATTTGATTCTCTATAAGGAGAAAACCACAAAACTGTTTACCTAAAACCACAAAACCACGCATAAACCACAAAGTTGTTTACCAAAAATCACTGCATTTTGTAGCACAAACCACATTTTTGTTTACCTAAACCACTATTCTATTTACCTAAACCACTAAACTGTTTACCTGAAACCACTATTTTGTTTACCAGAAACCACAAAACTGTTTACCTATCCTAGTAAAAAGCAGTTGCTCCTTTTTAGGTAAATAGAAATGTGGTTTTTACCTAGTTAAATTCATGAGAAAAACAGGTAAACAGAAATGTGGTTTATGAGAAAAATCGATGAACGTTCTGCCAGGTAAACAGTTTTGTGGTTTTTAAATTCTTATTCAGTTGCTACTAAAGAAAGAATCAAAATGTCTAGACAACTCCTTTAGTCGTTTTACATAATATACTAATATACTGATAGTTATACACATACTCAAATTGTATTCAGGTGCCTGATTTCAAATAGAATTAGATAAATAATAATATCTTATCAAGATAAAAACCACAAAACTGTTTACCAGAAACCACTATTTTGTTTACCTGAAACCACTATTTTGTTTACCAAAAACCACAAAACTGTTTACCTAAGAATAAAAGACTGATATAAAAATGATATAACTTATTACATATCAAATTATAACACGGATTTGGTAAATAATTAATATAACCTCAAAATGGAATGAATTATATACATGACATTTCAGGTAAACAGTTTTGTGGTTTTGATGATAAGCCATTCTTAAAAGTAGGTAAACAGAAATGTGGTTTTGCATACTATCAAAAAGAGGAAGTACGGTACTCCCCTACTTCCTCTTCTGCTTTCTTGTTCTGCTTAGCCTCTATAGAATACAGGCATGAATGAACCGACACAGTCAAAAAATTCTTGTGCCAGCCTTTCAAGACCCGATGTTTTCAAAGCAGCAAAATCATCATCACTAGCAGCAATACAGAATCTGTCATTCTTGATTCCTATGAATTTGCATCTGCCCAACAGGGCTTGCTGACTGGTATCCTGTACCATCGAAATAAACTGATTCCATTGCTCAAAACCTTGAGTCGTGTCTACTTCTATCTTCTTGTCAGGATTCTGATATACATGCGCAAAAAGATCTCCCTGCTGCGTGGCATCATCAGATGTTTTCTTTCCTCTATTACGGTTTATTTTTTCATTCAGACGACGAGCAATATCTGCATCTTTATCTCCGATATGATTGATACCTACATCCGTCCGCTTGATATGGAAGATAACATATTCAGGATCTCCCTTATGCTTTCCGTTCCGATAAACAAAGTCTTCTTCAGAAAATTCATCAAATACGATATCTGTCTCACTGCGACTAGCCATTCTGTTGAGATCTTCCCTTACCACATCGAGTACCTGTTTTCTGAATTGCGAGAATTTAGGATATTTATTCATCACAGGCTCCCCCTTGTCGTCAAGCAGAATATTGCCATGTTCATCAAGTTCTACCAGACCCAAATACTGTTTCATCGGCAAAAACTCAACCTTAACATCCAGGCTCTTGTCTAGTCCCATCTGACGAAGCAGATATATATAGAGTCGAGGTGTATTCACCTTCTTGGAATATTTAGCAATCATGGAGATATGGTGAATATATCCCTGACGCATATCAAAAAGGCTCATAGTGAGTTTTGGATCTATCTCAAGTATTACTTCACCCTTGATGCGTTCTACTTTCTCACCATCGCTCTTTGTATAGCCTTTCTGCGTTGTCGGAATCTCGATGTTTGAAAATACGTGCTGTATCTTCTCTGTCTTGCTATCCGTCTTTACACGCACCGACAGGTTGAGGATATCGTTCTTCAGCGTATCACGCAGATTCTTATAATTATGAAACTCCGTTGATACCTGAAAATCCTTGATGTCTATTTTGATGGGCGGAATCTCCATAACAGCATGCTCTATTCCTTTCTCGAAAAGATAGTCGGAGCGTGCATCTCCAAGCACTCTCTTCTCGGTAAAATACTCTTCAACATACTTCTGCAGATGGGTACTTGCAACCATCAATATGTTTTGTTGCAATAATGTATATTGCTTATCCAATTTTGTCAGCGAAAAAGGTGTGTTAATCCACACCAGATTCTTGTTTCCTTTTGGTTCACTCATATAAAAACCACATTTCTGTTTACCATAAACCACAAAGTTGTTTACCTAAAACCACTTTTTTATTTACTTAAAACCACATAAATATTTACCCGAAACCACCAAGCTATTTACCATAAACCATATTCCTATTTACCTAAAACCACTTTTCTATTTACCATTTCAAACATAACTCATTATTAATCAAGCTATTATGCTCTCTGTAATGAATAAGAAATATATAATTTATTATAAAGAATAATCTATAATTATCATTCTTTTGGTAAACAAAAATGTGGTTTTTGTAGGAACTTATACCTTATTTTTAAGCTTAGCGCTTTTTTAGGTAAACAGTTTTGTGGTTTTCACCCTTTTAATAACTACTTTTTGTTTGCTTACTTTTTTAAGTAATCCATCAGGATATTGTAGAGCAGGTTTTCCTGTGGGATATCATCTGAGAGGCATTTCATCTTCAGGAGAAGGAGTTCTTCCTTGTTAAGATATGTAGCCACACTCGTTCTAGTGCGTCTTTCCTCTGCAGTCCAGTAACTTTTTCTCTTGCGACCACCTTTAGATATATTTTTATCCTCTTCGCTTTTTGCCATTTCTGTGTTTAATAAACTTGGTCGGTCGTTCATACCCATATTTTCAAGAGACTCACCAATTTCTTCTAAATTTCTTTTTGCTACAGCCATAATTCTTATATTTTATAAGTTTATCTTCTTTTGTTTTATTATTACATGTTTCAACCTACCCTACCAAGATTAGATTTTGATGTTGAACATGCGCTTGATAGCAATTTCGTAATCGATACCTGTACTTGAGTAAGGTGCATATTCGAATATGCTTTGTCCGTGTGCCTGAGCTTCCAGGAACTTTACAGAGCGTCGGATACGGCAAGGCAGAATTAAGTCGCCATGTTTTTCGCCTAAAAGTTTGCTCAACTGCTTGGTAATCTTGGTTCTTTCATCTACCATAACTGGCAGGAGTCCAAGTAATTCCAAATTATCGTTCATGTGGAACTCCTTCACTTCATCCATTACGCTGAGTACTTCACTTACTCCCTTGACAGATAATGCTTCCATCTGTACTGGAATCAAAATCTTGCTCGCAGCAACCAAAGCATTATAAGTGTTCTTGGAAAGTGCTGGAGGACAGTCTATGAAAATGTAGTCGAAATCATCAAATACGTTTTTCAGTCCTTCTCCTGTCATGTCATGGCAATCGTTGTCTTGCAAGCATCCCAGTAATACCGTGTAGCTCTTCATCTGTTCTCTCAGTGAAGGGCCTCCTGGAAGGTGTTGTTCTATATTTTCCATCTGAGCAGATCCTGGAACTGCATATACTCCATTTTTACATTTGTAGACTGGCACACCACTCTGTTTGCACATGGCGTTGTATATGTTATCATATTCGTTATCTCTCACTCCGAAAAGCGAAGAGAGGTTGCATTGTGGGTCTAAGTCTATTACCAGAACCCTGAGATTGTGATTCAACCGGACTATGCCAGAAGCCAGAGACTGCACAGTAGCCGTCTTGCCTACTCCACCCTTGTTGTTCACTACTGCAACAATTTCCTGTAGTTCATGTTTCATATTTCTTTTTTCCTTATTTCACGTTATTGTTTAATACAATTTACATATATTAGAATTGCTGGCAATTAGAATAAACTGATTGACTTATATTCTTTCGTTCTGAAAGACTAAAAGTCTTATTTCTGGATTATCTAATGTTCTTAAGTTCTAATATTGGTTGCAAAAATAGCCAAAATAGTTGATATAAAAGAATTTATCTTCTTATTTCTTTGTAAATATCCTCTTTTTTATACTTTTCTAACAATCTTCATGAAGAATAAGCATCACTTCGAATGTATTACTAAACGAAAATATGGATATCCTAATTGACGGACAAACTGATTAAACTTATATATGAATATTCTATTAAACATATATTTTTATAGGCTATTATACTAATAAATGATTATACTGAGATACGAATAAACCTATTTATGTATAACCATATAAACTAAAGAACCGATAAACTAATATCCGTAAAATCTTATGATAGGATAAACGGAAATACAAAACTACGTTTAAACAGATATACTAACTGCCAGCAATTATAATAATCTAATGATTGACGAGATAAACATATATATTTCAAACCTAACATGTTAACACTTTATAATTCAGCATTTTGATTATTCTTTTTGTAGAATATCTATCATGTGCAAAGTTAGGATGTTAGTTTAGTCTAATTGCCTAATAAACTAAAATACGTATATTCAACAGGAATAGTTTATATAAGATATGTTAATTTTTCCTCTAAGTGCATACAACCTATTGAAATTTTCAGTATCTTTACAGAGTTAAACTGATGTCGAACCTTTAAAACTATAACATCATGAAAATTGGTATTCCAAAAGAGATTAAGAATAATGAGAACCGTGTTGGAATGACACCAGCAGGAGTAGCTGAATTCATTCGACATGGTCACGAAGTGATGGTTCAGCATACGGCTGGAGAGAACAGCGGATTTGCTGATGAAGCGTATGAAAAGGTAGGAGCCATAATCTTACCCGACATTCAGAGTGTATATCGTGAGGCGGAAATGATTGTAAAGGTGAAAGAGCCTATCGCTGAGGAATATCCACTGATCCATCAAGACCAGCTTGTATTCACTTATTTCCATTTTGCCTGTGACAAGGAACTTACCGATGCCATGCTCAAGAGTGGTGCTGTCTGTCTGGCTTATGAGACTGTGGAGACAGATAACCACCATTTGCCTTTACTCATTCCGATGAGTGAAGTAGCTGGAAGAATGGCCATTATTAATGGTGCTTTTTATCTGCAGAAGACAAAGGGAGGAAAAGGAAAACTGATGAGTGGTGTACCTGGTGTGAACCGCGTCAAGGTTTTGGTATTGGGCGGCGGAACCGTAGGAGAAGCTGCAGCAAGAATGGCTGCAGGAATGGGAGCTGATGTATGGATTACAGATATCAGTTTGCCTCGTCTTCGTCAGTTAGAGATGGAGCTGCCTATCAATGTACACACGCTCTATTCCAACGAGCATAATATTCGTAGAGAATTGACAGATGTGGATATCGTTGTGGGTAGTGTGCTCGTACCAGGTGATAAGGCGCCGCATCTTATCACGAAAGATATGTTGAAATTGATGGAGCCAGGAACAGTACTTGTTGATGTAGCAATCGATCAGGGTGGCTGTTTCGAGACATCGCATCCAACCACACATTCTGATCCGACATATATGGTCGATGGAATCGTTCATTATGCAGTAGCTAATATTCCTGGTGCTGTGCCGAATACCTCTACTACAGCCTTGACCAATGCTACGCTGAAATATGCATTGGCGCTTGCTGATAAGGGTTGGCGAAAGGCCTGCAAGGAGGATAAAGCCCTGTATAGGGGGTTGAATATCGTAAATGGAAAGGTGGTATTCAAGGCCGTAGCGGATGTCTTCGGACTGGAATATGAAGAAATGATACTCTAAGTAGAGTAGGGGAGGGTTCCATAACACAAAAGCTATGGGATCCTCTTTAAATAATGTATTACGGAGAACAGAATACACTTTGTTTGATTTGAACGCTTACTGATAGCATTTTTTTAGAGAAAAAGACTTAAAAACCGGGAAAATGTAAGGAAAATAGGAGAAAATGCAGGAATATGTGTATAAAATAAGTTAATTTTGTAACATGATGCTATAGTTTTAGATATTTTTTATACTTTTGTGCCATGAACATGAAGTTTAACTAACATTCAGTTATTATGAAGAAGAAAAAAAGCTTGTTGCTTTTCTTGGCAGCAACTTCAGCCAGCTTTGTGCAGGCAGCCCTTCCAGTTCATACCAGTTTTGCGGCTGGTATTGAAAATGTGCAAGAAAAAGGTCATACCTTTGTAAAAGGAAGAGTGATTGATTCCGAGGGAAATCCTCTGGTAGGTGTCACGGTGCAGATCGAAGGCACAAGCTATGGTGTTATCACTGATGCTGATGGTAACTACATACTGGAATTTCCATCTATGGCGCATCCTAAAATTGTATTTTCCAGCATTGGTTACAAATCGAAGAGTATTGAATTTCGTGGCGTAAAAGAGCAGAACATGATGCTGGAGTTGGATCATGTTGCGCTGGATGATCTCGTTGTCATCGGTTACGGTAGCAAGAGCCGTAGGAATGTAACTACCGCTATTTCTACCGTGAGTCAGGAACAGATAAGCAAGTTGGCTGCTACCACACCAACCCTCGATGGTCTTCTTCAGGGTACTGTAAAGGGCGTATTGGCTACTACCGCAAATGGTGAGCCTGGTTCATCTCTCAAGTTAAACATCCGCGGTATTACATCTCCTTATCCTAAATCGGGTAAAGGTAACAACAACCAGCCTCTTTATGTCATTGATGGCGTTCCTACCTTTATGGAGGATACCGGCATCAACCCGCTCATCAATATCTCACCAAACGATATTGAGAGTATCGATGTGCTGAAAGATGCCGCAGCTACTGCGATCTATGGATCACGTGGAGCCAATGGTGTCGTTATTGTCAAGACGAAAAATGGTAAGCGCAATGAAAAGACCAAGGTAGATTTCGGCTACACATTCTCGTTCAGTAATCCTATCAAGAACTATAAGCCATTGAACATTTCTGAATACAAGAATGTGCAGGACGAGATTCTGCGCAATACGGTAAATGGTATGAACGACGGCAGTTCGATGGTGAATATGTATGGCGTAGCCGACTATCTGAGCCAATTTGGTAACATCGGATATAATGCCGAGACGGGTGTCTATACATATAATGGACTTAATGAGAGTCTCTTTGGTACGACGAATACCAACTGGGCTAAGGAGGTGATCAACAAGAATGCGCCTACTCACCAGTATAATGTAGCCATCAGAGGTGGCAGCAACAGGACCAACTATTCATTCTCCTTCAACGGTATGAACCAGGAAGGTCTGCTCATCAACGACCGTATGGAGAGATATGGTGCCAGACTCTCTTTGGATTCTGAAATCAATAAGTATATCACCGTGGGTGGTGTGCTCGACTATACCTACTCTTCTCGCAAGAGCGGAAGCAACGATCCTGCATTGGGTTATGACAACGACTCATGGAAGACTCGCCCAGACCTGACTGTACGCGATGCAGACGGTAACCTGAATCGAGTAGATAAGTTTGGCGAATATGCAGATAGCTATATGGATGCAAGTCCGGTGGGCAAACTCCAGAGAAAGACCCAGTATGAGAACGACCAGTTCTCCGGAAATGCCTATATTGACATCAAGCCTATTGAAGGTCTTACCCTCCATGCTGATGCCAACATATCCCGTTTCATCTTCAGCAACAGCTATTTCTCTCCGAAAGTTTCCTTGCCGGAACAGTATGAGACAGAACCAACTTCTACGCTCGCAGAGGCTAACTATCGCAACACGAATACGTCTATCAACTTCCGTGCTGACTATAAATTCAAGATTACTGACGACCATCGCTTCGACGTGATGGCTGGTTATAGTGCTGACAGGTATTGGAGCAAGGAACACGACCAGGCTTATAGTGGTTTTCCTAACGATGATGTATTGAACAATGCCAGTTCTGCAACCACCGTCAATAAGCCTACCGAGATTTATTCCAAGAGTGGACTCAATTCCCTCTATGGCCGTTTGAGCTATGATTTCCTCTCACGTTATCTGCTTGATTTCAGTCTTCGTTCCGATGAGTCATCAAAATTTGGACCGGGTAACAAACGCGGTACTTTCCCTGCAGTTTCTCTGGCCTGGCGCATCAATCAAGAGCCTTTCCTGGAATCTGTAAGAGATATTGATGATCTGAAGTTCCGTTTGAGTTGGGGTAAGACAGGTTCTACCAATGTATCCGACTTCTCTTACATCCAGTATTTCAACTCCAATATCTATGGTGGACAGAGTGCCATTACCTTAGCCACTACTTATCCTAACAAGGATATCAAGTGGGAGATGACTACTGAATACAATGCCGGTGTTGACTTCTCGTTCTTCAATGGCAGACTGAACGGTAGCTTTGATATCTATCACCGTAAGACAGATGGCGCCTTGGCTCCAGCTCCTATCGCCTTGGAGTTTGGTATCGGTACATTCTACAGCAATATTCTCGACCTAACCAATAATGGTTTCGAGTTCTCTATCGGAGGAGATGTGGTTCGCACCAAGGATTTCACCTACAATACGATGCTCAGTATCTCATCCAACAAGAATAAGATAACCAAGCTCAATGGTTCTACACTCGACATGATGCACCAGGATCTCTACATGGAAGGTCATGCGATGGGAACCGTGAAGGGTTACAAGGTGGCTGGTATTTTCCAGAGTCAGAAACAGATTGATGAACTGAATTCTCAGGCACAGGCAAACGGATATGATTTCTATCAGAATGGCGCTCACGTAGGCGACTATATGTTTGTGGATACAGATGGCAACGGGTATATTACCGAGGCAGACCGTACGGCTATCGCCAATCCGGAGCCAAAGGTGTTCGGAGGTTGGTCACATACCTTATCTTATAAGAACCTCACCCTGTCAATGCTCTTCCAGTATCAGTTTGGAGGTCATGCATACTACAGTACTATGCAGGAATCTGCAGCCGGTAGTCTGGGTCAGAGTATTCTGAGAGAAATGTACGGCAATACCTGGACACCGGATCGCACGGATGCCAAGTATGCTCAGCTGGTATGGTTGCCTGCAAGCATGGACAATACAAATACCAACGACCGCTATGTATATTCCAACTCATATTTCCGTCTGAGAAATATCACGCTCTCCTATAATTTCGAGCCATCTCTTCTGGAGCGCCTGCACATCAGCGGAGCATCTGTGTTCTTCACAGCCACCAACCTGTTTACCATTACTAACTGGCCAGGTTTGGATCCAGACATGTCGGCAACAAATGCCTTCTTAAAGACTACAGAGAATAAGGACGTTTATCCAATGAGCCGTTCTTTCTCTATCGGTCTGAAATTACAATTCTAACTCATACAAAGACTGTAGATTATGAAACATATAAGATTTCAATTTCTTACGCTCCTTTCAGCCACAGCACTGACTCTTACATCGTGTGACCTGATAGGTAGCCTCGACGGCATCGAACCAGAACATGTGGTTACTGATGACAATTATATCACTGATGTCTCAACTGCACAGACGGCGCTCAATGGTGTCTATGCCTCATGGCGCAGCACGGGTGTATCTTACCTGCGCTATGGAATGTCGTCTATGGCTCATACCCAGGCCATGGCGATGGCAATGGGGGCGGATGAGTTTGCTGCCGAGAATATCGAGACCAATAACAGTAATGTGGAGACGGCTTATACCGCCTATTACAATGTAATCAATGCGGCCAATACCTTCCTGGTACATATCAACAAGAATATACCAGGACTGAGCGAGGAGAAACGTACAGAGATGATTGCAGAGGCCCGTTGCCAGCGTGCCTTAGCTTACCTTACTCTGCTGAAGTGCTTCGGAGAATATTGGAAGCAGGATTCACCATACGGTGTCTGCATCTTCCAGGACGAACTGGTAAGAGATAACCAACCACGCAAGCGTTCTTCTGTGGCTGAAACTTACAAGTTGATATCTGATGATCTCGACTATGCCATCGCCCATTGTGAACAGCATCCGGCAGATCATTATCACATGAGTTCTGTTTTCGCCAAGGCTTTGAAAGCCAAAATGTATATGGCTCAGGATAATTATGCTGAAGCTGCAAGACTGGCAGAGGAAGTGATCAGTGAGGCTGAAGCAGCTGGTTATGGTTTGGAAAGCGATTATGCCAAGATCTTCGACGAACAGTTTAATTCTCAGGAGATGCTCTTTGCTCCTTATACAGCCAATCCAAGTGAGTTGATGGATTCAAACTGGTATATGTTTTCTCCAGGTTCACTCCTCAAGAAGGTGGCAGATGATTTAGTTCCAGATGATGAAACAGGTGGAGATATTGTTATTCCAACCCCGGGAGATGGTGGGGACGTTGTTGTTCCTGATCCTGATGGTTCTTCAGATGGTAGTGCTTCTGGCGATGGTGGTGTTGTTATTCCAGGCGGTGATGGTGGAGTAGTCATCCCAGGCGGTGATGGTAGTGATTTCCCATTCCCTCCAGGTGAAGATGATGTAGCTTCCTACGATGCGCTATATACATGGGCCTATAAGGGAGATGCCATGAATGGTATTGGAAAATATAACAAGTTGACTCCTGAAATGTTCTATGCTGACTCTTATTACTTCATGCGCCTTGCCGAAGTTTATTATATCGCTGCCGAAGCAGAGGCTCGTCAGGGTCAGTATGCTAAGGCTCGTACGCTCTTGGCTACAGTCATCGAACGTGCTGGATATACTGAGGACGATGTGAACGCAATTGCCGACAGTGATCTTCTGGGTGAAATTCTCAAGCATAAGTTGTGTGATATGAGTAACGAAAATCTTGAAGAATGGTTCGATCTTTGCCGTTATAACCGTCAGGGTGGTTTCGAGAGTTGGACAGAAGATGAGAAAGCAGAACTTCCTAGCTTCCGCCGATATCTTCTTCCTATACCAAAGGCATCTATGGGAGCCAATAATCTTCTGGTTCAGAATCCGGAATATGTGAATCAATAAACATTATATAATAAATAAAATCGAGAAAAAATGAATAAGATGAAAATGAAAACTTGCATGATGACACTTGCCGGTCTTGTACTTGCAATGGCTGCCAGCGCGCAGAATTTTGAGATGAAAGGCAAGGTTAAAGGTAACGTGGACGGCTGTTCTGTCATGTTGCAGAAGTATGGATTGGAAGGTGTTACCAATCTGGATAGTGTTACAATCAAGAATGGTGAGTTCACCCTCAAGGGGGTAGTTAACCAGCCTGAGCAGTATCAGATGGTTATTGATATGAACAAGCCTGGTACAGCTGAGCCTGACTATCAGAAAATATTCTCAACAAGAGTCTATGTAGAGAATAAGCCGATGACCTACGATGTAGATCTTACCGGTTTTCCTGCAGAGCGTGATATGAGTATGATAGAGCCTGTTGTAAAGGGTTCTACCACTCAGGATATTTATCAGGCTTATCTTGAACTGATGTCACCTATTCAGGACAAGATGCACAAGATGGATGATAGTATCAACCAGACTACCGATTTGGCACAGCGTGTATCTCTTGCCAAGGAAGCCATCAAGTTGCAGGAGGAAATGCGCCATCAGACCAGTCTGTTTATTCAGCAGCATACCACTTCTCTGGTAGCCTTCGACTTGCTTCTCGAGAGTTTCTCTTCTTTACCAACCCCATATACCTCTCAGCAGATTGACGAGATGATGGGCTGGTTGAAGAACGACTGGAGTTCTTCTGCACAATATCCGATGCTGCAGATGCAGGCAGAGATGGCAAAGCATACAGCTATCGGCAACCATTATATCGATGGTACCGTTGTCACTCCTGAAGGCAAGCAGGTGAAGCTTTCTTCACTTATCAAGAAGGGTGAATACACCATGTTGGAGTTCTGGGCTTCCTGGTGTCGTCCATGCCGTCAGGAGATTCCACATCTCAAGAAGGTACACGAGAAATACAAGGATTTCAACATCATCAGTATTTCCGTAGATGAGAGAGATGCCGACTGGAAAAAGGCAATGGCCAAGGAAGGAATGACCTGGACACAGGTTCGCAATCCTGAAGGTTTTGGCGGTATGGTGATGGGCGAGTATGGCATCAATGGTATTCCAGCCTGTCTCATCCTAGATAAGGATGGCAATTTCTATAAGACCAACATGCGTGGTGCTTATCTTGATGCTTTCTTATACGATTACTATAAGAAATAAAATAGTTTAGTGCATAAAAATATTCCCCGATATGAATCCTCAGTATTCCTGCAGGATTCGTATCGGGGAATTTTGTTGATGACTTGTATGAAGGATAGATCTTCGCGAAATGAATATCCATCATTGTTATTTACCATGCCTCCAGTTTATCTGCAATCTCTAGCATCTTATCCTTGGTGAATACAGGATTCTTGCCTTCCTTCTTCTGTTGGCGATAGTCTTTCAACAGGAAGACGGCCTGACGGGAAAGCAGGACGATGGCTGCGAGATTGCAGAGGGTGAGAAGAGCCATCGTGATATCTGCAAAACTCCATGCAAAATCCAGAGATACTACCGCTCCGACCATCACCATTGCTGCTACAGCAAGACGATAGACAAATACACCCAGCTTGGAGTCCCTGATATATCTCACGTTGGTTTCTCCATAATAATAATTGCCGATGATGCTGCTAAATGCAAACAGCCATATCATTACCGCAACAAACGGATTGCCGATGTTTCCGATTTCGTGGGTCAGGGCATCCTGGGTGAGTTGAATTCCATTTGAAGCCGTAAGATCCACACCGCTCACCAGGATGATGAAAGCGGTGCAGGAACATACCACCAGCGTATCTGTAAAAACGCCCAAAGCCTGTATCAATCCCTGTTTTACAGGATGACTGACTGTAGCTACCGCAGCAGCATTCGGTGCACTACCTTCACCTGCCTCATTACTGAACAGACCTCGCTTGATGCCCTGTATCACTGTAACGCCAAGAACTCCGCCAGCAGCCTGATTGAATCCGAAAGCATTCTCAACAATGGTAAGCAGAACCTTTGGCAGACTGGTGATATTCCAAACAACAACACCTACAGCTATCAGAAGATAAACGACAGCCATCACTGGAACCACGGTAGAAGAGAACTTAGCCACTCTATGGATGCCACCGAAGATGATGAGCAGGGTGAGCACAGTGAGGGCAATTCCCATGGTGGCAGGCTCGATGCCAAAAGCCTTCTGCCATGCCAGACAGATAGTATTGCTCTGCACTGAATTATAGGCAAAGCCGAAGGTAATGATCATCAGCACGGCAAAAAGAATACCCATCCATCCTTTTCCCAAACCATACTTCATATAATAGGCCGGTCCGCCATAGAAAGATGTTTTGCCTTTTCGCTTGTAAAGTTGGGCGAGAGTTGATTCTATGAAAGCGGATGCAGAGCCCAGTAAAGCCAGCATCCACATCCAGAATACGGCTCCCGGACCACCGATGCTGATAGCAGTAGCCACACCGGCAAGGTTACCGGTTCCAATACGGCTAGCCAATGCTACCACGAATGCCTGGAAGGAAGAAATGTGTTTCATTTCTCCATCCACTTTCACCTCCATCGACAGTTCATCGTGTCCTATCTCTTCCGGTTGTACCTTGTCGGGATGAATCAGCAGCCTGATCATCTCTCTGATAAGGCGGAACTGGACGAAACGGGTACGCCAAGTGAAAAACAGGGCACAGCATATCAAGACGGTGATGATGATATACGACCAAAGGAAATCGCTAACCTGAACTAAAATGTTTTGTATTGAATCTATCATTTATCTATTTAAACCTTATTATTTCTTTACTTTTTTATAACCTTCAGAACCTGGTCAGCAATACTTTTCATTCCCTTGATAGTAGGGTGACCGTTTTTCTTGTCAATATCATGAAGAGCAATGACAGGAACCTGATATTTGTTGCAGATCTTTTTAACTGACTCATTGATTACATCCTTGAGTTCAGAGTTTAAGATGAAATATACCTCTACATTAGGATAATGCTGTCGTATATCAGAAAGCAGCTTGGCCATGGCTGGGCGGAAACAATACAAATCTGCGCGCTTCCAGTCGCTATACTGATAGTTGCCGAGCGGGGCATCAGCCCAGTTGTCATTCGTAGCACCGCAAATCAGGATGATATCCGGATTGCCAAGAAGAGAACTTCGGGTGATGAAAGAACGGTCGCTATAATCTTCGTCACGATAGCCAGTGTTGCAGATGGTAGCACCAGAATAGGAATTGATATTTCCCATTTTATAGCCTCCTTCCTTGATAACTTGCCACCACCAGGTTTGCTCAACCTTGTTTACATCTGTAGTTTCTGGTGGAGTAGTAGGTGAGTACCAGGTGGCATAACCCTTAGGAATGAACCCCTCGAAAGTGGAATACGAGTCACCGAGAACGGCAACGGTCTGCTTCACCTGTGCCATGAGCGGCATGAAGGTGAGCATAATGAAAGAAATGATAATCGTAAATCTTTTCATGATGCTTGTTCTTGTTTTAATGCTTCTTATGTAATTCTGCTGCAAAAGTAATATAAATATGTGAATAGACAAAAAATATTGGAGGAAAATTCATCTTTCTGTTTCTATTTTTGTCTAAAACTAAGCATGATTTGAGTTATACCATAATTTTATCATGTACGCGCTCAAGCGCATATGCACACAAACGTACGCATGCATATATATAATAATGTATACACAATAAATCGCCATGCTAAAATCTTTATAAATGTTAAATACTTGCTAAAAAAGCAACTTTTTTACGAAAAGATTTGGTCGAATGAAAAATAGTTAGTACTTTTGCACTCGCTTTTGAGAAATACACTTTCTCTTAGCGATTAAAGAAAGTTAGTGCAAGTCGAATACAATGAAATTTATTTCAATTGTTGAGGCGCAGCCTAACTTGCGAAGAAAGAGTTCTTTGAAAGATTTTACATAAACAGACAAGTAGTACAAGAAGCGGTTAACTTCTTAGAAATAAGAAAGTTGACTGGGTAAAAGAAACGAACCGTCAAGCAATTGACAAGTCAGGTTTACTAAGCTTCAATAAACGAAAAGGATATTCGTCCTAAGTACAGACAACAAACACCGATTATTCCAGCAATGGAATAAGAAGTAAAAATGATATTTTACAATGGAGAGTTTGATCCTGGCTCAGGATGAACGCTAGCTACAGGCTTAACACATGCAAGTCGAGGGGAAACGACATCGAAAGCTTGCTTTTGATGGGCGTCGACCGGCGCACGGGTGAGTAACGCGTATCCAACCTGCCCATCACTTGGGGATAACCTTGCGAAAGTAAGACTAATACCCAATGATATCTCTAGAAGACATCTGAAAGAGATTAAAGATTTATCGGTGACGGATGGGGATGCGTCTGATTAGCTTGTTGGCGGGGTAACGGCCCACCAAGGCGACGATCAGTAGGGGTTCTGAGAGGAAGGTCCCCCACATTGGAACTGAGACACGGTCCAAACTCCTACGGGAGGCAGCAGTGAGGAATATTGGTCAATGGACGAGAGTCTGAACCAGCCAAGTAGCGTGCAGGATGACGGCCCTATGGGTTGTAAACTGCTTTTATAAGGGAATAAAGTGAGTCTCGTGAGACTTTTTGCATGTACCTTATGAATAAGGACCGGCTAATTCCGTGCCAGCAGCCGCGGTAATACGGAAGGTCCGGGCGTTATCCGGATTTATTGGGTTTAAAGGGAGCGTAGGCCGGAGATTAAGCGTGTTGTGAAATGTAGACGCTCAACGTCTGCACTGCAGCGCGAACTGGTTTCCTTGAGTACGCACAAAGTGGGCGGAATTCGTGGTGTAGCGGTGAAATGCTTAGATATCACGAAGAACTCCGATTGCGAAGGCAGCTCACTGGAGCGCAACTGACGCTGAAGCTCGAAAGTGCGGGTATCGAACAGGATTAGATACCCTGGTAGTCCGCACGGTAAACGATGGATGCCCGCTGTTGGTCTGAATAGGTCAGCGGCCAAGCGAAAGCATTAAGCATCCCACCTGGGGAGTACGCCGGCAACGGTGAAACTCAAAGGAATTGACGGGGGCCCGCACAAGCGGAGGAACATGTGGTTTAATTCGATGATACGCGAGGAACCTTACCCGGGCTTGAATTGCAGAGGAAGGATTTGGAGACAATGACGCCCTTCGGGGCCTCTGTGAAGGTGCTGCATGGTTGTCGTCAGCTCGTGCCGTGAGGTGTCGGCTTAAGTGCCATAACGAGCGCAACCCCTCTCCTTAGTTGCCATCAGGTGAAGCTGGGCACTCTGGGGACACTGCCACCGTAAGGTGTGAGGAAGGTGGGGATGACGTCAAATCAGCACGGCCCTTACGTCCGGGGCTACACACGTGTTACAATGGCAGGTACAGAGAGACGGTCGTACGCAAGTACGATCAAATCCTTAAAGCCTGTCTCAGTTCGGACTGGGGTCTGCAACCCGACCCCACGAAGCTGGATTCGCTAGTAATCGCGCATCAGCCATGGCGCGGTGAATACGTTCCCGGGCCTTGTACACACCGCCCGTCAAGCCATGAAAGCCGGGGGCGCCTAAAGTCCGTGACCGTAAGGAGCGGCCTAGGGCGAAACTGGTAATTGGGGCTAAGTCGTAACAAGGTAGCCGTACCGGAAGGTGCGGCTGGAACACCTCCTTTCTGGAGAGACGAATATTGAGAGAATGTTGAGTGTTGAATGTTGAATGTTGAGTTCTCATTCTTGCTTACTTCTATATTTGTTGAGATAGTGACTGATTAAAGTTCGTTTCTCTTCTTGTACGCACCATCTGTTTAGTTAAATACAGGAGACTGGGATTCCTTATACATTATATAATATATAGGGATGGCTCAAGCAAAATGGTTCAACTCCACAATCTCCACCATGCCTTTTAAGGCAAGAAGATCTTTGACATATTGACACAAGCAAAACTGTAAGTAATGAACTTTAGTTCAGACTAAAGTAAATCAAATCGCAAGATGAGATTTCACTTTGTTAGAATACAGCTGAAAGTATGAGCTACTTATTCGTTATTCGGAAACGAGTAACAAGAATACAGTCGTAAAGAAAGTAAGAAAGGGCGTATGGCGGATGCCTAGGCTCACGGAGGCGATGAAGGACGTGATAAGCTGCGATAAGCTTCGGGTAGGTGCAAATAACCTTTGATCCGAAGATTTCCGAATGGGACAACCTAGCCGTCTGAAGGACGGTTACTCTTACCAATGTAAGAGAGCTAACGCAGGGAACTGAAACATCTTAGTACCTGCAGGAAGAGAAAATAAATGAATGATTCCCCCAGTAGTGGCGAGCGAACGGGGAACAGCCCAAACCGTTGACGTCGCAAGGCGCCAGCGGGGTTGTAGGACCGCGACATTGTACTGAAATGGTGAGTGGAAGTATCTGGAAAGTTACATCACAGAAGGTGATAATCCTGTACACGAAGCCAGATCAGGCATAGCGGTATCCTGAGTAACGCGGGACACGAGGAATCCTGCGCGAATCTGCCGGGACCATCCGGTAAGGCTAAATACTCCCGTGAGACCGATAGCGAACGAGTACTGTGAAGGAAAGGTGAAAAGAACCCCGAGCAGGGGAGTGAAATAGTTCCTGAAACCATACGCCTACAAGCGGTCGGAGCATCGTAAGATGTGACGGCGTGCCTTTTGCATAATGATCCTACGAGTTACCGTCACTGGCGAGGTTGAGTGTCATGAGACACGTAGCCGCAGTGAAAGCGAGCCTGAACAGGGCGCACAGTCAGTGGGGGTAGACGCGAAACCAAGTGATCTACACTTGGCCAGGATGAAGTCCCGGTAACACGGGATGGAGGTCCGCACCAATAAGCGTTGAAAAGCTTCTGGATGAGCCGAGTGTAGGAGTGAAAGGCCAATCAAACTTGGAGATAGCTCGTACTCCCCGAAAGGCATTTAGGTGCCGCGTCGGATGGTCACCGTGAGAGGTAGAGCGACCGATAGGACAAGAGGGCTTCACCGCCTATCGAGTCCTGACGAA
>NZ_JAPDUW010000002.1:170000-240396 GCF_026015295.1 Segatella copri
ATTTATATAGTAAAAGCGAAAAAAAATAGACTTAACTAAACTCTTTTAATTGATGGTGAAACGATTAATTTTAGCTTTAGTGTTACTCATATTTGTATCGCTAGCTAATTATGCGCAAAACACGGGAGTCAAGTCCAACCTCTTATATTGGGCTACAACAACTCCTAATCTCGGTGTCGAGACTGCCTTAGGCAAGAAGCATACCGCTCAGGTATTCTTTGGCTTCAATCCTTGGAAACAGTCCGGTGGCGACCAGTCAAGCCTTCGTCATTGGCTTTTGCAACCAGAATACCGTTACTGGTTCTGCCAGAGCTTCAATGGCTGGTTCTTGGGTGTTCATGCCATGGGCGGACAGTTTAATGCAGGAGGAGTGAAGTTACCCCTTGGCATATTCAAATCACTACGCGACCATCGCTATGAAGGATGGTATGTAGGTGGTGGTGTGACCGCTGGTTATCAATGGCCTCTTTCCAAGCACTGGAACCTGGAAACCTCTGTAGGTTTCGGATATGATTATATCCAGTACGACAAGTTCAAGTGCGGTGCCTGTGGCGAGAAGGAGAAGTCATCTCATGACAACTACGTGGGTCCTACCAAGGCAGCCATTTCTCTTATTTATATGTTGTAACTCATTAAACATAATCTATGAGTATGAAAGATTTTAAGAACTACATATTATTATTCAGCTCTCTTTTGATGGCTATGCCTCTTGCAGCTCAGGATTGCAAGAGTCTCAAATTGGCTGCTGAAAAGATTCAGGTATCTAATGTACAGATGTCTCATCATAATGACCTGGTTACGGTTGCGATGGATCTGAATCTTGATTCCCTGGATCTCCCTACTAACAACCAGCTTGTGTATACTCCGATGATCAAGCATAAGGGAGAGTTGCTCAAGATGCCTGAGATTGTTATCAACGGTAGAAGACAGCAGATCATGTTTGACCGAGGGGTTGGAAAGAAACAGTTGCAGCTTTCTCCTCAGGCTTTCGTGGTGAAGCGAGACAACAAGAAGCAGCAGACCGTGAAGTATCTGGCATCAGTTCCTCTGTCTTCCAAGGTAAGGAACTACGATCTCGAAATTCACGAGGACCTCTGCGGTTGTGGTGATCTGCAGGATGGCAATGATTTCACGGTTTCTCGCCGTCGCCAGCCTGTAGCTTCTTTCGTCCGTCCGGAGGTAGAGGCAATCAAGGTCCGTCATCTTGATAAGCGTGCTTATATTGATTTCCCGGTAGACCGCATAGAGTTGCATCCAGATTATCGCCGTAATCCGGAACAGTTGGATAGCATCATCCGCACCATCAATGCATTGAAGGAAGATAAGAATCTCGAAGTGAGCGGCATCAATATTCATGGTTATGCATCACCGGAGAGTCCTTACACCCATAATGATTATCTGGCAAAGAACCGTGCCAAGACGCTGACCGAATATGTCCGCCGAATGGTGAAGTTGCCAAACAACCTCTTCACGGTTTCTTCTACTCCAGAGGATTGGGATGGTCTGATAGCTTATATTAAAGGTAGCAACCTGGAGCATAAGGATGCCATTCTGGCGATTATTGCCGATAAGAGTCTGAATCCGGATGCCCGCGAGTTGAAGATTAAGAAGCAGTATCCTTCAGAGTATCGCTTTATGCTCGACACCTGGTATCCAGCCCTCCGCCATTCCGACTACCACATTACTTATAAGGTGAAACCTTTTGATGTGGAAGAGGCAAAGGAGATCATCAAAACCAAGCCACAGCAGTTGAGCCAGGAGGAGATGTTCATGGTAGCCCAGACTTACGAGCCAGGCAGCAAGGAGTTTAATGATGTGATGGAAGTAGCTGTCCGCATGTTCCCGGAGAATGAGACAGCGAATCTGAATGCAGCCATAACCCGCTTGAATGCCGGTGATGCAGATGGTGCGAAATCATATCTCGACAAGGCAGGAACCTGTGCCGATGCCCAGAATGCCCGAGGTGTCTATGAGATGCTGAAGGGCAACGAGAAGCAAGCTCGTTATTATCTGGAGCAGGCAGCCAAGGCTGGTGTTGCTTCTGCAAAAGAAAATTTACAGAATCTATAAAGTTATACATACTGTCTGTTTAGGATAATATAGCTGTTCCTTAGAGTCAGGGCACTGCCCTGACCTGGGACAGTCTCCTGAACCAGGCATATTTTTTCTAAGTACAAATATAGAAAGTACCTCAAATATAACGTATTAGATGAATTGTAAACCAAATATATAATAATGTAATATAATTAGATTTTTAAGAGCGGTTATAAATAAAGAAATAAAATATTAATAACAACAATAATAACGAATAAGATGAAGAAAACTTTATTATTTTCCGTTGCATTGGCAGGGCTGATGCTCGGTTCTTGTTCAAGTAGCGATGATCTGAATGGTGGTGGTAACAGCACAGGTTCTAATCAGAGCGGTAGTGGCTATGTTTCGCTTTCATTGAATTTGCCTACACGTAGTGGTTCTATGAGTCGTGCTGAGAACGACAATTTTGATGATGGACTTGCTGACGAGTATGCTGTTAAAAATGGTACCTTGCTTCTGTTTGAGGGTGCTGATGAGGCTAATGCAACATTTGCTGGAGCATACGTATTAAAGAATTTGAGTATGAACTTGGTTGGAGCTACAAATGATAATATTACAACCACAACCAAAATTACCCAAAAAATCAATAATGGTTTAAGTTCTGATACTAAAAGTTTCTATGCTATTGTTGTATTGAATAACAATGGAACACTTGCTGTTGATGAAACTAATGCTACCTTGAAAGTAAATGGTGAAGATTTTCCTCCAACTAAGAAAATTTCAGATTTGCAAAGCTTAGAGTTAACAAAGAATGCTTCTGCTTTTAGAACAACAGGTTTCTTGATGATGAATGCTCCTTTGTCAAGTGTTAAAGGTGGAGAAACTTCTCCAACTGGTGCTACAGTCTCTGTTGCTTCAAAGATAGATAAGGATCATATTTATGCTACAGAGGCTTTGGCTAAGGCTAATTCTTCTGCAACTATTTATGTAGAACGTGCATTGGCAAAGGTAGATGTTATTGCTTCAAAACCTACAGGTAATTTGGATGATGCTCCAACTGTACCATATACTGTTAAGGGTTGGGTATTGGATAATACCAATAAGAAGACCTATTATTTGAGAAATACTTCAAAATTTTCAGATTGGCTTTCTTTGAAGACTACATCATCAACTCCTACAAAGCCTTATCGTTTTGTTGGTGATAATCCTATGGAAAGTAGTGTTCAGTTGTATCGTACATATTGGGCAAAAGACCCTAACTACGACGTTAAGCCTAGCACCCTATCTGACCATTTCAATACAATAGGTAATACTGCGCCTACATCCTTGAATAATCTCGGTGAACATGACTACTGTTTGGAAAATACCTTCTCAGTTCCTCAGCAGAATCAGGATGTAACTACACGTGTTATTATTGCTGCGCAGCTTAAAAATGATGGTAAGACTTTCTATGTAGTTAATGACAACGAGAGTCAGTTGCTTGATGAAGTTAATATGAAGAAGGCTGTTAAGAGTGCATTCTTGAACAATACTGACGTACAAGCATGGATTAATACAGGCTTGAAGGATGGTAAAAAAATTGATGAAGGTGATTTGGATGTTACTGTTGCTAGTACAGCAGGTAATAACGCACCTACCATTTCTGTCAATGCTACAGGTGATGCTAAATATACCTCTGGTGCAGCCCCAACTGTGACCACAGATATTACAAACATTATGAAAGCAATCAAGGTTGCTACTTATGAGAATGGTATTTCATACTATCCTGTAAGAATTAAGCATTTTGGTGACGAATTGACTCCATGGAAGAAGGGGGAAACTCCAGAACCAACTGTAAGTCTAGGTGCATATCCATCCACTAAGCAGGCAGAAAATTATCTTGGTCGTTATGGTGTACTCCGTAATAACTGGTATACTATTGACGTGACAGGTATCAAGAAACTTGGTTCCCCAGTTGTTCCTGAGGTTATTGGTGATCCTGATGATGAATTGGCTGCTTACATCTCTGTCAAGATCAACGTCCTTTCATGGGCTAAGCGTACACAGGGAGCAACTCTCGGTGAGTAATATAAAACGATAAATATAGAAAACAATAATTGATTAGCGATATGATAGCGCAGAAGATAAATAAATGGTTAAAGGGTGTCATGGCAGCTGCCATGACCCTGACCGTCGCGACCTCATGTCACGATATGTGGCACCAGGATTACAGCGACTGCCCTAATGGTGTATATGTGAAGTTTAAGTATGATTATAACCTCCAGCGTGCCGACATGTTCAACGACCATGTTGGACAGGTAACGCTGTATGTATTCGACGAGAACGGAAACTATATAACCCAACAGACCGAGACGAATTCTGCGCTATCATCGCCTCTCAAAGACCCAAATTATGTGATGCACGTCGAGAACCTGCAGCCAGGTAAATATCAGCTCCTTGCCCTTGCCGGACAGAATGCATACGCCGACCAGTTAACTTCAGGCCGCGCCAAGTTCGTTCGTACCGCTCCATCGGCTACAGCAGATAAGATGCAGAAACTGGAAGTGAATCTCGATCATGAAAATAGGGGAGAGTATGATGAGGTTGTCAACAACAGCCTTCCTCTCGATACCCTCTGGCATGGTAAGCTGCTGGAGGCAGTAGAGGTATCATCCTCAAAACCGTCTTATGCAACCATCCCTCTGGTGCGTGATACCAAGAAGATCAATGTGGCGCTTCGTGACCTTGACTCTCCACAGGATATGGATGTCAACGACTACACGATGACCATCGAAGACCATAATGCCCGCATCCTTTGGGATAACTCTCTCGATGAGAGCCGTAAACTCATTTATACCCCTCATGCTACATGGAATACGGTAGATGAGGACGAGCAGGGCAAGATAGCCCATGCTGACTTTATGACTTCCCGCATTCTGAAGCACGAAGATTACAACCAGGATGGCCGACTCCTCATTAAGAGTAAGGAGACCGGAAATACGGTAGTCAATGTAGACTTGCCAGACCTCTTGAGTCGTCTTCGTACAAGCGAGGAGTACAGTTACAGTGCACAGGAATTCCTAGACCGTGCCTACGATTACAAACTTCAGTTCTTTATTCAGGGTGGCAAGCTCAAGTATTGCTACATCACCATCAGCGTGAATGTACTGAGTTGGAGTAAGCGCATCCAGTTCGAAGAACTCGAAAAATAAGTTCTACCAGGTTTCATGGTAAGCCGATAAAAATAAAGATAGTGTATGTTTAAGATGAAAACGATAATCCTCTCATTGCTAACCCTTTTGCTGGTGATGTCGTTCGCATCCTGTGCGAGCGACACTACTAGCGATTTGCCTGTTGAGAATGACAATAGCAAGGTGTTTTTGTCAGTTTCAATAAACGTAGCTGGTGAGGAATCAGAAACAACAAGAGCTGAAGATTATATTTTTGAACCAACACCTTTTGGAGGAGAAGATGGTAATGGCGATCATAAAGGCGAAACTTATGAGCGAACAGTAAATAATATGTCAATGTTGTTCTTCCATTCTGAGAAGGAAGATTTGACAGATGGCGATGTTACTATAGATAATGTAATCTATTTTCCAACTGTAACTCCTGATGGCAAACGTACTATAGCAGTTGAAGTTGATCCGAAGTTTTTGAAAGATACCAGTCTTCGTTTCCTGGTCATCGCTAATGTTGGTGATTTGTCAGATTATCGTGGTCGTAAGTTATCAGCAGTGCGAGATCAGTTGATTACTGATGTTTTTAAGCGCACCGATGATGCTACCTTTACCAAAAAAGGAGAATTAAGCGGCTTTTCAACATTCGTTATGTCTTCCCGTGGACAGAGCTCTTTAACCATAAAGTCTGGTAGTGGAACAAAAAGTGACCCTTACCTTATCAATCATGAGATAGAGCGTTTGGCTGCAAGAATAGATATTATGCCTCATGTGCAGCGTTATAAGTTAGATGATAAGACCCACCATTGCAAATATTGCTATAATGTCACTCAGGGTTCTGACGTAATTGGTGGCTTTGTACTTGAGTACGTTCGTCCTTATAATGTATTAACTTCTAAGGAATATGTCTTTAGACGTACTGCCACGGATAATACATTGTCTAATTTGACGTATCTTGGTCTGGAAAAAGAAGATGGAAATAAGCAGAATACTAATTATGTGGTGGATCCTACCTCTCTAAATAAGAGCGAGGCTACTTTTAAATATCCTAAGAATACAAATGAGTATTGGGAAAAGGATTCTTATGATCCTTTTTATCAGACTCGTGATGCAGGAAAGACTCATACGTATTCTAACAATCCTAGGGCTAGTGCTGAAAATCCCTACAATCCGGAGACGGCTTATTATATCCTCGATTACGTAAAAGAGAACACCTCTTTTGATAATAATGAGAAATATGCTACAGGTCTTGTCTTTAAGGGTAAGTATTATGAGGCAGAAGACTGGGATGCAGCAAAAAAAGAGCCAATAGCTGGTCATGAATCGAAAGGTAAAGATAAGGCTTACACCTACGTCATTCGCCATAGCGACCCAACGGGAAATGGTACAACTAATGATATAATGCATTACGGCATAGTCCGCAATAACATTTATCGAGTTCGTATCGATGGAATTACCGGTAAGGGACCGGATGGAATGAAGGTAACCCTCAACGTGAGAAAATGGGCAACCTATACTCACGAAGAGACAACAATGTAAAAACGAAACAAATAGATAAACAGAAAGTATAGTTTGAAATTAAACTTTCAGAGAAAATGAAAACGATGAAAACGATACATACGGCATTGATTCTGATGGTGCTAGCCTTTTTATCGGCTTGCTCCACAGATAGTGCTGACCCTATACAGGGAGGCAGTGGAGGCGATAACACAGGCGACAAGGTTACCGTCCACATGACTCTTTCTACAGCTCCTTCTTCAGGAACCAGAGCTACGTTGTGGAATGATGGCGTAGATGCAGAAAACATGAAGAGCTGGGTAGTAGCCTTTGTGAAAGACAACAAGGTTGTTTCTTTTGTAGAGAATACGGATGTATCGGCTAATAATCGCATTAAAGATGAAGTCACAATCAAGGATCTTCCTAAAGGAGAAGCTACCTATCAGGTTTATTCCTTCGCCAATCTAACAGCAACAGAACTTGGCATCTCAAAAGATGCAACCGTCAAATTTGATGATAAGAAATGGAAGATGGATGGTAATGGCTTCGATGTTACTACCAAAGGCATTCCAATGAGCAATAAGCAGGAAGTAACGATAAATGCTTCTGGTAAGCCAAGCATCACTGAACTTTGGGTAGTAAGAATGCTGGCAAAGGTTACACTTCGGTTTAAGAATCCAAGTGCTACTGCTTTGGAAATCAAAGATATTACACTCAGCGATATAACAAAGAACAGTAGTGAGAATGGAGATGCAGAAAACATCATGTTGCTGCCAAAGCATTCAGATGCATCATCTGGTGCAGATAAAGATAAGGTTACATGTACTCCAAATCTGGCAGAGCAGGCTGCAACGCAGAATTATACTTATAAGCTGTCTTCATCAAAGACGATACCGGCAAGTATTGATACTTATAAGCCAGAGAATGAGATTTCGTTTTATGTAAATGAAAGCGCAGCGGGCAATACTTCCAAGTATTTCATCATCAACCTGAATACATCAGCAGGAGTCAAGCGTTACGCCCTGTTCCAGGATTGGACAACGATAGCTCGAAACGACCATCACATTCTGCCAATCTCATTAGATGATTACAAGTTGAAGTTTGATGTTCAGTCCTTCTCTGCCATTGGTCTCTATCCATCCATAACAGATAACGGAACCACTCTTTCCTATACCTGTTATTATCCGGAAGAGGAATTCCATATCCAGCCAAAGGTTGTAAAAGCAAGTGACGACTCCGAGGTTTCCGGCACCATCGACTATACCCAAGTAACATGGGAGTTAATCCAAGAAGATGGTATGACTGATGAAGCTGCTGCCGAAGCTAATGCCAAGAAGGTGTTTAAAATACCTCCAAAATGGGATGCAATTACCGGCTATTTCGAAGGAACCTTTAATGATGATGCTGCCGACAAGCAGCAGGCACTCTATAAGGTTACAGTCCCAGTACCGGGCAAAACAGACAAGTATCTTACATACAAGATACTTTTCACCAAGGATTTGAGAAGCTTTGCTGCTCGTAAATATACGAGACAGAGTTACTATTTCAGAACAAAACAATAATACTTATATTAAAAACATTGAAGCTTATGTTTAAGTCTAAGATTTTTAATAGTGTAATGAGATATATGTTGGTAGCAATGCTTGCATTGCTGCCAAATACTATATGGGCTGGTGAAATTTATACGAACAATGTATTTTTGATCGATGTAAACCGCGTATCTATTGATATGCAAAGTATCTTTGTTGGTAGTGATAATATGGCAAAATATAATTATATTGAGTTTTATTTTCTTGACAAGTCTGATGCTATTGTAGATCTAGGTAATATTAAACTCGGTTTGTGGAATCAGGAATCTAATGATGCATACTCGGATTTTAATGGTGGTGGCTTCAAGAAGACCGTTAATTATTTTCTTTTTTACAAAGAAAAAAATCAATGGGGATTCGATAATTTGTTTAGGTTAAAGATAAATACTACAGGTGTAAATCTCTCTGGTTATAAGTTTGTCGTAAAGGCTTCTAATACGAATAATTTTGAAACAGATAAGACAACGGCAGATGTTACATATACTTATCAGCTTTATTCTCAGAGAGATGTTGATGCTGTAACTTTCACCAAGGCAACTGATCCTACTTTGGTGAAATCTGCTTATGCTTTAAAAGAAGGAAACAAATGTATCTTCAGTGGTGCTTCTGTATATGATGAAATAAAAAAGATTTTAGAAGTTTCGTCTAAAGAAGATATTAAGGACTTCTATATACGTTGGACTATAAAGCATACAGATGACTCCAAAGTAGATAATCTTACTGTCTCTTCAGGAAAAATACAGAAGCGTAATGATTTTGACTATATTTACTTTAATAATACAGGTTCCTCAATTCAAGCAAAAGACTTGGATGTTACCTTAGTGTTGCCTAGTAGTGAGTCTTGGGATAACATAAAATTATCTTTTGTTATTTCCAAAAATGTCTCTGAATTGACTACTAAATATGGTGTTGTTGAGAAAGAGCCAACTTTGGATGCATTGTATAATATTACGTTGGAAACAAAGTACAACATGCCTTTCAATCATTATGTAGACCATGCTAATACTGCATTTGACGAAAAGGGTATGCAGCAGACTGCTGAATGGGAGTACTATGTCTATGTGAAAGATGCTAATGAGCAAGTAGAGTTAGTGCTGCCATTCGACAAATATGAAAATGGAATAGGATCGGGATCGCCACTTGAGCCACGAGGTTATTTCAGATGGTATGATTTTAAAACAGATAAAGCTAATGATAATTTAAGTCCAGTTACAGGGACCGGAGCATCAACTCTTCTGAATCATATTGTATCGGGAAGTAATGATTATGGCCTGTTTGCTTTCAATATTCCTCAAGACCCTGTTAGTAAGAATGTTGGTGTTACATATACTGCACCTGCAGGAGCTTCATCTGATGAATGGGCTGGTGAAGATATTGCCTGTGATATAAGCCGTTATATTGATGGTTTGGATGCAACAAAAACTTATCTGGTACACGAGCCTACGCTCTCTATCAGATACATTTTCCATATCCGTTCTGCCAAGCAGTTAGCAGACAATATTATGAATACGGCTATTGGAAAAAATACTCAAAGAGCAGGTTATAGAACTTATGAGGATGGAAAGTATTTGACTGTTGGCATGAAGGATGCAAGTTCTACTTTGACACTTCGACTGGATTTATCAGATGCAAAGAAATATTATTTCCATCCATTGGCTGATGGTATATATGAGAACGATGGAGCTTTTTCGGGTTTCACTAATCGAGTATATTATGTAGATGAAAAGGACAAACTCGTAGAATCCAACTTCGATAAAACAAAATTATGCCATGCAACTAAGATAGAATGGTGGGCATATGATAAGACCAAGACCTATTGTCTATGGTTAGGTACCAAGACCGACCGTTTCTTTGATTTGAAGATGAATAATCTTAACACAAGCTGGATGTCTGTATATAAAAGTGGGGCTAATAAGACTTTTACATTTACCTATGGAGATCCTGTGTACATCGTTGCATATGCTATGGATGATGAAAATCACCGTTGTCCAATTGCCAACTTTGATGTTCGATTTATGAATAATCATCCGATGACTAAAGAAGAGATAGTTAAAGAAGGTTTGAATAATAGACTGATTAGTTATCTTGACGAGCATTATAAAATGGCTACTAAGCCAATTACATTTGATGATGATGATGTAGAACAAACATTGGCAGCTCCTACAACTCCAGATAACAACCAGGACCGTTTACCATCTAAATGGGATCGCCGTGCTTATAGTTTCGTATATCGTGATTTGATTGACTACGATGCTACTAATTATAATGGTTTGAATAAAATCGGTCATTCTCCACTTCATGGAGATTATTGCTTGTATAAGTCTGCCAATGTTAATGGTATTTCCGGTAATGGTGGGTCACTTAAAGATGGATATCTTTGGTGGCAAAGTGGAATGTTACATGATAAGACTTATGAGATAACCAATGGTTCTCAGTATGGCCACTTCCTCTATGTGGATGCATCAGACGAAAGTAGAAAAATCGCCGCTGCAGATTTCACGGCAGATCTCTGTACAGGACAGCAACTTATCTTCACAGCGGGTGTTGCTGACATGACTAAAAACGAGGGTACTAAGCCACAGATTATGTTTAAACTATTTGGTGTTAAAAGAAATGTCAATGATGATATTGTTGAAAAACACCTGATACATAGTTTTGCGTCTGGTGATTTTAAGACTAATGTAGAAGACTTGAAACCGGCAACTTGGTACCAGGTATATGGTAAGATTACTTTGCAAAAAGAGTCAAATGTAGAGCAGTATTCAGATTTCCGACTGGAGATTGATAATTACTGTAGCAATACTGATGGTGCCGACTATGCCGTAGATGATATCCGTATGTATCTTGCGCCGGCTAAGGTTCAGGTGATTCAGGAAAAGCCGGTATGTAACGGTGCTACAACAGGAAACATCAAACTGAAGATACGTGCTATCCACGAGACCTTGAATGCGATTTTGGGACATAAAGATACAAAGATCTATTTCAGATTTGTGGGTGAAGATGGAAAACCTGTAACGGGCGATGGATTTTATTCATACACCTTAACGGATAAAAAGAATGGTACAAAGAATAATGTTCCTGGCACAGAATATGGTACTGTTGATGTATACGATTCAGAGGAAACCTGTAAGAACTTTGAAATCGATGGTACTAATATGATTGAGCAAGATAGTGAAGGTGAAACCTATATTGTTATCAGCAATAAGGACTTTTCTTTGACTACGGGTAAGAAGTATTATGTATCTGTATCTACAGAAGATCCTGTCAAGGGAAATGCTAATTGGGGCACACCTGCTGAAGTCTGCTCGGTATACAGTAACTGGTTTGAAATGATTAGCCAGCATCCAGTCATTACGGATACAGATGGTAAGATCGTGACGGATTATAAGATTCCTTGCGATAAAACTGACAACTATGAGGTTACTATCAAGGGACAGTTGACTACAACCGATCCTAATAGTGGCGGTAAGATAACATTGGATAATGTGGAGTTCTTCTGGTATATTAATGATCCTGCAGTAGCTTCCAACAAGCTGAACGAAACAGCCAGCAACACAATCACTATCAGCAAGGAAAAGCTTCCTTTGGGTGAAACACATAAAATCTTTATGTTGCCAAAAGGAACTGAGAATTCAGATGGTTATATTCCATACGAAATCAATGGTAAGACCTATCTGTTGTGTTCTGCTGCAACACCCGTCCAATTGCGTGTCATGAAGGATGGACCGCAGCTTAACTTCGGATTCAACGATGTGGATTATCCATTCAAGGCTTCTGATTATGAGGCATCGCTTCGCATCGGTTTGCCACAGCTGAAGAAGTTGAAGAATACAGGGTTCCTGGAGATTCCTCTTCATAGTGCTACTATGGGTGATGGAAATGCTATCACTTCGCCACTTACCTTCGTCGATGATAGTGGCACTTCTGCAATTACTTCAGATAAGGTAATGGTAGCATACACGAATGACCCGTTATGGACAACTGCCATGCTGAATACCCAGGTTGCCACATTGCAGAGTACAGAGTTGCCGGCTATAGATAAAACGACTCAGGCTACCCTCAATATCAAGTTCTCTGATGCTGCCGTAGAGAATTTCCATGAGGGATATTACTACGAGCTCAGATTTGCCTTCGAGCAGAGAACAGCTTCTGAGGGAACTACTAACTGCCCTGGCGAGTCTTATCTCAAGTTGAAGATTGTACCGGAGTTCGTAACCTGGACACCAACAGCAGATGGCGGTATGAATGCCAACTGGAATAATGATGATAACTGGCATCGCTCATCTTCTACAGAATTGTATGATGATAAGTATACAGATTATCTGGCTTATGGAAGCAGTATGTCGGGTACGCCAACTTCTGCAAAGGATATTCCTACGCTGAACAGCTATGTGCCAATGAAGTTTACCAAGGTAACTATAGGCAATCTGAATGGTTTGCCATTTCCTGACCTCGGTAATGTCGTTTACCGTAGCACCAATAAGATTGCTACCAAGCTGACCAATGGCAAGGGTAATGAGGCTACGAAGTATATCCAGTATGATATTATGACTTACTGGGATGAAGCAGCTGCTGATAAGGGATTGGAAGCAGGTAATCTGAAGTGTGAGAAGTTCTATGGCAATACCTGTCATCAGATTTACTTCAAACCTCAGGGCGAGCTTCGCGACCAGTGCTATCTGATATATGACAAGGCTTGGGTAGAGAAAGAGCTGGAACCAAATAAGTGGTACACCATGGCTTCGCCTCTGCAGTATATCTACGCCGGTGATATGTATGTGCCAGCAAAGGATGGACGACAGGAAACCAAGGCGTTTACGGATATCACGTTTGATACGAATGTATATAGCCGGAGCAAGTATCCGGTTTATCAGAGAGCTTGGATGAAGAGTGATGTGAAGGAAATCACCCCTGATGATAAGCATAATGCATATCATTATCCGGATGGAGCAGCTCCAGGTGATGTTGATATGAATCTCGGCTACTGGAGCCACGTATATAATAAGGTAGACGAGAGCTATGCCGCAGATGGAACCTTCGGTGGTTTCTCTATCAAGGCGGGTAATGCCCTCCTGCCGAAGGATAAGACTACAAAGGCGCTCCTCCGTTTGCCAAAGGCTGATACCGAATATCAGTACTTCGATTATAATGGTAATGAGAACTCTTCAAGCAAGACTCGGGTTGCGAAAGATGCTGGCCATGGCAAGTTTCTCGTAGCTTACAGTAATGAAGAGAAGACATTCGCAGAGAAGACCCAGGCCTTGGGAACAGATAACGCCAGCGGATTCTATCTCGTTGCCAATCCATATACCTGTTCTATCTCGATGGCTAAGTTCTTCGAGGCCAATACTGGTTTGCAGAAAGCTATTTGGATTGTAGAGAATGGTGAGGTAAAGGCGATTTCCAATGAAGAATTGGATAAGAAAAACTACGCTATCCAGCCTACCCAGTCGTTCTTTGTTAAGAAGAATACTGGCGCTGCTATTAGAGAAGTAAGATTCACTTCTACGATGTGTGTTGACCGCACCATTACTCCTGGCCTGCTGATGGCATCTGACTATGTCAAGAGCATTGAAGCAACGACAGAGAATTCCAACGGCCAGACGTCTAGGGCACGCATTGCTTTGCGTCCGGAGGCTTCTGCCGACTATGATGACCAGGAGGATGTGGATCTCTTGTATGATCAGAACCTCAAGGATATTCCGCAGGTTTATACCGTTGCCGGCAACGAGGCGGTGGCTGTGAATGCTGTTCCTGAGTTGTCCTGGATTCCACTCGGTATCGTGAGCCAGCAGGCTGAAGAGGTTTCACTTACCCTGAAGGGTGTGAACAAGCTCGATGCTCCTGTTTATCTCTACGATGCTGCATCGGCAAGCTTTACGGAAGTTCATGATGGCGAGGCTGTGAAGGTGAAGGCGGGTGACCACGGAAGATACTTCCTCACCCAGACCCGTACCTCAACCGGCATCGACCGCATGGAGGCTGAAGAGCAGAGTGCACCGGTGAAGGTTTACTCACCAGCTGCAGGCATGATCGTTGTTTCTGCTCTGGGTAGTGAGAAACTCGACAGGGTTCAGGTATTTACATTGGATGGCAAGATGGTTCACAGTTATCAGTTGCCTGATAAGCAGAGAATGATTCTCCGTGTTCCATCCGGCATTTACATCGTGAAGGCATCTACCCAGTCCTGTGCTCAGGCTAAGGGTCAGAAGATTTCAGTAAGATAGTATATTCTGGTTTTTAAATATCAATACTTATTTTTTTATAATCCTTTTATACCCACATTATCTGATACCTTACTATATATAGGGGCATCTTTGTTTCTTTGGTAGAGACGAAGGTGTCCCTATCATTTTTATTATTTTTTTTAACACGCATAATTTGCTAGTTTCCAACAATTATCTTATATTTGCAAAGAGTTTCTGTGTCTCTTATGTAGAGATTCAGATGAACGACATCAAAAAACGAACTTGATTCGCATGATGAAAGAGACAAATATACACTCACAGGTAACGTCCACTATTGCAGGGGACGACGGCGAAGCCGTGGCAAAAAGTGAAGAAAACGCTAAGAAAAAGGTTCCGGAAAAGCCTAATGAAGGGCTTGAAAAACCAGCTGATGCAGGATGGTATGTGGCTGTAGTGAGAGTGAATTGTGAAACGAGAATAGCTGATTCTATACGAATCAATCTTAATCACAATCATGTTTGGTTTGATTACTGGATTCCCAAGGTAAAAGTAGTTTATATAGACAAACGTTCCAATAAGCGAAAAGTGAAAGAAAAGCTATTTCTTTCCACCTTTATCTTTTGCAATGTTTCTCCGAGACAACTTGACAAAATCCGCTTCCGTTCGGATGTGTATAAGATGCTGACGATGCCAGGTCAAAGGAAAATATATCAAATTCCCGACCAGGTTGTTGCCAACTATCGATATTTTGTAGAGAATGATGAAGAACCTGTCACTGCTGCCCCTGTTCCTTTGAAGAAAGGAATCAAAGTGCGAGTGGTAGCAGGCAGCATGAAAGGTGTGGAAGCATACGTACAGAGCTATAATGGCAAGAAAGCCGTCATCGGCAGCGAAATCAAGTATATCAGTGGTGCAACGCTTACGATAAGTAGAAATTTACTCGAAGTCGTTGAAGAAGATTGAGTTGTAGAATGATCTTGTTGCATAAAAATGGAAACGTTGGTATACATTCTTGAAGTTTCATGGAAAACCCTTATCTTTGCAGGCGATATTGAAATAAAAAATTATGGGAAAAATCATAGATAAGACGATAACAAAGATAGTTACAGAAGAGGGTATCTCTCTCTTTCGCCGTGTAACTAAGGTTTTGATGCCAAATGGCAAGTATCGTTATCCTGTAGAATATTTCGATGCAACTCCCGGAGTTGTTAAGGTTTCGAAAGAAGAAATGGATAAGGTTGCAATACCTGTTTACAAAAAGTTAATCTAATGGAACGGTTGATGTCTGATGGTTATCCTTTTATCTTTCAAATGATAAGATACATCCTCTTATGCTGATGAACTAGCAAATATTGTGCAACAATATTTATAAGATAACATCCTCATTCGAGCGACGACAAGTGCAGAGCGATACTGCAATGGGGAACAATTCTGGTGGGCTCAATCAGCATACTGTCCCCATGCACCCCCAATCAGCAAGCTAAAGTAAGGCGGTCCCATCCCGCACAATATGGCGAAGACTTTTGATGGTCCGCCAACCTTATAGCGTAGCGGTTCCGAGCACCGAGTAGGGCGGTTTCCTCCCTCTCTCCTGAGGAGAAAGGGCCGGGGTGAGAGGTGGAGCCTTCCTTAATGGTAAGGAAGGACGGGTAGGTTTTCGAACAGATAGCACTTGTAGGGCGGTTACATCCCTAATCCCTATGGTAGGGATTTAGGGCTTGGGTATAGGGTTAAGGACCCCCTCTTCGCAAGAGGGGGACAGGGGAGTCGAAGCAATACAATAATTAATAAGGAGATTACGTTATGAACATAGAAGAAAAAAAAGCAGATTTTATAAGTCGCTTCAGGGCATCTAGGGAGCGAAAGGCAGAATACATAGCACAAATGGAAAAGCGAATGCGTGATGACTATCGCCGCAGAACCGGTAAGGAAGCAGAATCATTTTGTGTATTGTAATGTTTAGCCCTAAGCCAAGTATAGGTTAATAAATGCATTTTTTCTCTTAATTCCTTGGTGATTACGAAAGAAAGTCGTAAATTTGCAGACAAAGATTAAAATAAAGGAGAATGTATTATGTTGATAAGTAATGTATCACAAGATAGAACCATTCCTTATTGGGATGAAATCAGAAATTTAAGCATTGAGGATAAATATTCCTTGATAGCTAAAATTGAGTCTTCTTTGGGCGATGTTGATATAAGTGAGTCGACTAATTCGATTCATGGGATACCACGTGAGGTGATGATTGCGGCTGCAGAATATGCTCTGAAGGAAAATAGAGCAGGTCGCTGCATTCCAAATTCGCAAGTTGAGTCTTTTATCAAAGCAAAAAGAGGATGGAAGTAGTTTGGTCTGACTTGGCTTTGACGCAGTTAGATGAAGTCATGGACTATGTGGAAGAACATTTTGGCTTATTAACCTCTCAAAAAGTTCTCCATAATATCTTGGAAAAGACAGATGAACTGGCTCAATATTCCACACATGGCATATATGATGCTCGCTACACTTCGTGGGTATCTGGTCAGGATATGGTTATACGCCACTTGTTGTTAGCTCCAAACCGTGTCTATTATTTGATAGATGGCGAGCAAATTGTAATTATGGGGATAGTTCATGTCAAGCGGTCTCCGCAAGCCGTAACTTCCATGATCAAACGCTTTCTAGAAGAATATGACAAATAGGTAAGTCTTCAGAAAATTGATGCTGTCAGCAACTGTTCGGAAATTCCGAACAGTTAGTAAAGAAGGCAATCGTATGATTACACTTAATATGGATTACTCCGCCATAATCCTGATGGGAACCTCCCCAGAGGTAATCCTGTCAAAAGTAGAATAAAATCAATATTCCTCATTCGAGCGACGACAAGTGCAGAGCGATACTGCAATGAGGAGCAAAAATAACTTTTTTCAAAAACTGATAGGTGTAACTACTAGTAAAATAGTGAGGACGCTGTAATGGTGATATATGGTTGGATGCTTACGAAGTTTTTGGGAAACTGTGGAATAATATATTAAAAAGCTTATGGGAGTTCCATTAACAAAAGAAGAATTTGTAAAACGCCACAAAGCAGATTTGCAAGCTTTAGGGTTTGATATTCAGTTTTTGGCTTTTGTAATTTTCTTACTCGATATTAAAGGAGGTGATGTCATTAAGTATGAAACGGAGGATGACTTTGTTGTTTTATGTGCAGATGGAACAAAATGGCTTATTCAAGTAAAGAACTCTGTTGATGATAATGCTAAAATGACAGATGCCGATTCTGACTTTTGGGGAACATTAGACAATTGGCTTACGTTATATGCCATAAGCACTTCCAAGGTAGATTTCTTGAAAGATGGTAATCGGTTTATTCTCTATACAAACAAGACTCTATCCAATTCCTTTTATGAACAGATAAAAGGCTTGAAACAGGGAAAATGTGGCATAGAAGAAGTCATTTCTTTTTTGCAAAAAGTAAAAAATACGGTTTCGTATTTTCCAATAGTCGAAAAAATGTTTAAGTTAGGAAAAGTGGAGTTGAGAATGTTTTTGCTAAAAGTTGAAGTAATGCAAGTTCCCAATTCGTTAGGCGCATTATATGAAAAGTTTTTAATTCAAAACAACAGACCAACTAAGGCAGATCAGATTGTTTGGGAACTATTAGGAAAATTGCATACAGCAAAAATAAATGCTGTAACTAATCGACAAACCTTTTCTTTGGAGAAAAATGCATTTCTTCATGAGTATAAGGGAATACTTCAGAATGTTAGTGATGAAAGCCTTACGCCCATACAAGATGATATTATAGAAATACCAGAAGATGTAATTGATTTTCCTTTTATAAAATATCTGCAACAGATAGATGTGTTGAATTTACCTGATTCAATTGAAAAATATTGTGGCGATTGGTTATGTTTTTGCAGGTCAATCCAGTATTACAATTCCGTTCAGCTAATGACACCAGAGTTGGAAAAGGCAATGAATTTTTCTGCGAAATCCCTATGGTTTGATTCTTTTTCAAGATGCCATAGGCGTATAAGGTCAAACTCAAGTGATGAAGAAAAGGTAGATGCTGCTCAAAAATGTTTTGATGAAGTTATAGAATACAGAATACCAATAAATGATGTGCATTCTATATACAAGCCTTTTTCCTCTGGTTGGTTTTTAAATATGACCAATGATATGGAGCACCCTACCATTTGTTGGCATTATGATGTATATCCTAAATTGAAAAAGTAAAAATGAAAATCTCTGGTTACTATATATATAATAATGTGGCTATAACTGCTTTTGCGATTATGTCTATGTTAAGTGTATCACCAAGAATACCATTGTCAAAAGTGGCTCTACTTATGCCGATTTTGTTAGATGATAACATCACTCAAAAAATGACATATCAAAACTATAACAGTTTTGATTCTGTTGTTACGCAAAACCAGGTTTATTTGAGCAACTTCAATGATAGATACATTGATTTGCTTTCGCAAGTCGTAAATGGGATATCAATTCTCTTAGACTTGAATTTAGTTTCTTTGTATGGAGAGTTTGTCATAGCAGAAAATGCAGCAAGTTATGAGTCTATATTGTCAAAATGTGATAGCAAGAGATTTGTTTGTATCCAAACTGCTGCTTCTAAGCTATTGAAGTTGGTAAAGGATGCTGATATAGCCTATGATTACCATAAATTGAATATTGAGTTATGAAATTTTTTATATCAAAACTATATATATGGTTCGACAAAGGGATAAAGCCTCGTGTCATCACCTTTGAGAACAATAGGGTAAATGTAATTACTGGAAGTTCATCTACAGGTAAGAGCAATATTTATGCTATTATAGATTATTGCCTATTGTCAGGTCGTCCAAACATTGTATTCCCTGTTATTAACGAAAATGCACGCTGGTATGGTTTGGAATTCAATGTTGGTGACAAGTTCTTTGCCATAGCAAGGAAAAGACCTACAGTAGATGTCGTTCCTCCAGAGCTGTATCTCCAATATGAACCTTTTCCTGAGCCATTTTATCCAACGTCATGTAATTCGCATGTCAATGATGCGAGACGAGAGTTAGATAGAGCTTTTGGATATAAATCCAATAAAGAACTTTTCTATCGATCAAGCTTTGTTTTCAATGCTTTGACAGAAAATATAATAACTTCCCCATACGATTTTTTGAACTACAAATTCTATGGCATCGACATGTTTAAAGAAACGGAAGATCGTTGCAAGTTTGTGGAGTCTGTTTTGACTCCTGATGTAGAACAAATTAATAAGATAAATGAGGAACTTAAAAATCTTCAGAAGAAAAAGAAAAGTTATGATAGCTACAAAAAGTCATTAGGAAGCAAAACAGATGGCTTTAATGACCTTTTAACTCAACTTGTCAATATGTGTATTGATGCAAAACTATTGACAGATAAAATACAAGACTATCCTGATGAAAAACAGATTCTTGTTTTGAAGCAAATTTTGGAAGAAAATACTGTTCCAAAGGAAGAAAAAGACAAATACGACGAAGAATTCAAGGCTTTGCAGGAAAAGCACTCGCGCATAAGTCTTCAGTTGACAAACATAAAACGTGCAAAGAAAGAACAGGAAGAATATATCAAGTCATTGGGATTGGTTGAAGACTCATTGAAACCTGTTGAAGTGCTGCACGAGAAAATTATCAGTCAAGGATCCAATATGTGGACATCCCATGTTGTAAAATCTCTAAAAAGTTCCTTGGAAAAGATATCATCAAACAAGCGATTGGTAGAGGCCTTGCCATTTGTTTCAGAACAGGCAACACATAGTCTGGAATTACAGTTGAAATCAATAGAGGATAATATGGAGAAGATAACCAAGCAAAAAGGTTCTCTGTATCAACAAGTAAATAACATTAAACTAATTGGTTTCTTGGAATCTAAAATAGTAGAGCTGGAACGACTTTGGCAAAAGAAACATAAGGAAGAATTAAAAAATATAGAAATCTTCAATGAAGAAGATGCTCAGAGAATTTCCGTATTGGAGCAAATGAAGGATGCAATAGAGCAGAAACAATTGGTCACCATTC
The DNA here is from genome assembly GCF_026015295.1 of Segatella copri. Classification (NCBI taxonomy): domain Bacteria; kingdom Pseudomonadati; phylum Bacteroidota; class Bacteroidia; order Bacteroidales; family Prevotellaceae; genus Segatella; species Segatella copri. The sequence continues at coordinate 190,499 of NZ_JAPDUW010000002.1, forward strand.
CAAAACTGAACGAGTGTATCCAGCATATCTTTGATGGTTTCCAATATATGGAGCATTATGAGCACTGCTATACCAAATATGATATGAAACAGGAGCGTCTAATGCTGAACAATGGCAAGTCAATACTCAATTATGATGTTATAGGTAGCCAGTCCAACTATATGTTCCTTCATCTTTGCTTCTTCTTAGGTATTCATCGTTATTTCTTCGAGAATTTGAATATGCGTCATATCGGTCAGTTTCTCTTCATAGACCAACCGAGCATACCATATTATGCAGGTTCAGAGAATGTAAAGACAACCGACAAGGAAAAATTGCTTGATGCTTTCGCAGGTATCAACCGATTCATGAAATATGTGACAGAGGAGAAAAAAGAGCAGTTCCAAATAATCCTTGTTGAGCATGCACCAGATACTTATTGGACAGGAGAAAACAAGTTGGATTATTTCGTAACCAAAGAACATTTTACGAATGGCAATGCCTTGATTCCCCAATATGTTTTAGAGCAAAACAAAGACAATGAAAATTAAAATAGGCAACATAAGCCACATGATAGTTCATTATGTTGGCAACAAAAGCAGAGATGAAGGTGTCTCATTCTCTGAGAAAGAACTTGACTATACGGATATATCTTCTGATATAACATCAATGTTGGTTAAGTCTTTTGACACCAAAGAGCCATGTCACTTCTACTTTGAAAGTACATTGGCATTAAATCCAATATATACATTTGTCAAAACTATATTTGAAGATGCCTCAAGATTTCAAGAGCAATCAGAGTTTATCGCGAAAATTCTCTATGAGAAAACATCCCACCCGATGACAAAGTCTGGAGAGTTGAACATTGTTTATCTGTCAGATTGTGAAATTGATGGCAAGAAGACGGATGCAATAGCCATACTAAAGACTGAAAACAAGCAACCTGCTTATCAATATTTCCATACAGAACATGGCTATGAGATAAAAAAGTCAGAGGTCATAAGTTTCTCTAAGGTAGAGAAAGGCTGCTTGATTTTCAATGTCAATGAAGAAAATGGCTATGTTGTTTTCTCTGTAGATAAAAAGTCAAAAGGCATTCAGTCTAAGTATTGGAAAGACGATTTTCTCCACGTTATGACAGATGCAACATCATACTCACAAACCAAGAATTTTCTAAACTCTTGCAAGGCTTTCATTGCGGACAATTACTCTGATGAATCAAAGGTAGAAAAAGCCAATCTTATATCTAAGGTAAGAAAGGCATTGGGGCAGGCTGAAACCGTGTCAGTCCATGATTTTTCAAAAGAAATTTTCGGTGAAGGCGGTTTGGATAAGCAATTTGAACGCTATTTGTCATCGAAAGAAAATCCTTTTCAAATGCAGAATATTGACATCCATATAGAAATGCCATTGGTAAAAAAGAAAAGTTCACTACCAAAAACGACTTTATATCTTGACTCCAATTTTGAGATAAATATCTTGGGAGGGCATGACAAAATCGTCCAAGGCTTTGATGAAGCTTCAGGAATGAATTACTATCAGTTTTTCTATAATAAGGAAAAGTAGTCGGTTTATTAACTAATTCATTTGATGCTATGTTTGTAGAAGACAATAATATCTATATAGGTGGAACAAATGTCCTTCCTGAATGGGGAAAAGTTGTAGATGATAGCAAGTCCCTTTCTGAAGAACAGCAGAAAGAAATGCGCTCGAATGTTATTGAGCGTATACAGAAGATGTTCCGTGATTATTTGGAATTGGATAATGTTTCTTTCCTTTTTGGTACGGGGTCATCAATTCATTTAGGAGCAGCTTCTATACAAAACATTCCGTTTGCCGTTGAAGATGACATCCTTAAAGGCAAGAATAAGGATATTGCAAATGATTTCAAAGCTTACATTCAAAAGATGCAGAAGAATGTAACGAGTGGGTTAGAGAAAGATAAGGTCAGAACAGACTCCTATGGATGGAAGTATACTTATGATGGTGAGTTCTATAGAAATTGTGAAGTCAAGAAGGAAACCGAAAAAGGGAATGAAGTAGAGGTTGTTGATGAATATGGAGAAATAGAAGTCCCATTGGAATCTTTGTTGAATTACCTTATTGCCAATTTGTATGTAGCAGAAGCTGAGCAAGATAATGATAAAGTTACAAGATTAAGCAATTTGATTTCTGCCATCAAGAAGGCAATGTTCAATCTATGCGATGTTCATCTTAGAACGACCAGCGATAGAGATTTGGAGCGTATTAAGAGTAAAGGTTATAAGGAATTATTCAAAAAGGATAAATATATCTTTCATGAGAAGTTCTTGAAGTCTTTGTTACAAAGACCTTTAAATCTGAAACGTGCGAACATATTCACAAGTAATTATGACTTGGCTTTTGAATATGCCTTCGATAATATAGGAGTAAAGTACATTGATGGCTTTTCTGACTTTCATCATCGTTACTTTAAACCAGAGACATTTGACTATGATATATTTTATCCTGGTTCTACGACATCAGGTAAAGTACAACGTATAGAAAAAGTCGTTAGGTATTTCAAATTGCATGGCTCAGTTACGTGGGTTAAAGATCATGATTTGAATGCATCAAATGTCTATGGAATTAAGGAAATGCCAATAGACTTAATCAAAGAAAAGTCAAAGGATTCAAGCGAATCTTTTGATTATGGAGATTTGATGATATATCCATCTGCTGTTAAGAAGTCATATACATTAGATTTGCCGTATTCGGAACTTATCCGTCAGTTTAGTAGTGCAATTTCCCAACCTCAGTCAGTACTGTTTGCTATTGGCTATTCTTTCTGCGATGAGCATTTCAATGATATTATCTACCAAGCATTGTCAAATCCTTCTTTCACATTAATAATTGTGAATTTTCAAAAATCAGAAAAGTCTCAAGAGATTAAGCGTTTGAGAGATTTGAAAGATCCTCGTATCATTATATTGGAAGGAAATGACATTGGTGATTTCTTAACATTCTCAACAGAAATGATGCCAACTTTTACAGATGCTTCGTCTTCGGATGAAGTAATCAAGACCTTGGAAACATTGTTAAATAAATAGTGCAATACATTATGGAACAAGAAAGGCAAGTAGGTCATATAGTTTCCGTTGATAGTCTTACGGTATATGTCAAATTGGAGGATAATTTGAAGAGCCTATATAAAAGTGGCTTTCATGAAATCTATCCAATAGCAAGAATCAATTCTTACATTATTATACCAGTAGGCGCAGATAGAATTGTCGCTATCATCAATCGTGTTCAAACTCGTGAGGAAACTGAGTTGTGTAAAAGTAATAAAGCATTGTTCTTGACAGAATCTTCTCGATATTTGTCGGCTACCATGATTGGTACAATTGAAAACAATAAAAAATACGTCATGGGCGTTTACAACTATCCTATTTTGGATAATCCTGTATGGTATGTCGTAAGAGAGGATTTAGAGAAAATCTTTGATCAAAAGAAGGAAACAGAGCAAGTAAATTTTGAGGAGGATTTTTATTTGCCGGTAGGCACATCACCAGCCTTTCCTGATTTTCAAATAAAGATAAATCCAGATAAATTCTTTGGTAAGCATGCTGCAATCTTAGGTAATACAGGTTCGGGTAAATCATGCACGTTAGCTTCCATATTACAGAGCCTTTTCCATTTTACTTATAATGGTAAAAGATTGAAGAGTGCTCATTTCATTGTTTTTGATACTAATGGGGAATATAAGAATGCTTTCCAATTGTCAGAAGATAATGTTGTGAATCCTTTAGCTATAACTAAGGAAGGTCTGAGGATACCTTATTGGTTTATGAATTATGATGACTTAGATTATCTTTTTGAACCAACTACAGGCAGTCAAGCACCAATATTGAAGAGAGCTGTAGGATTGGCAAAAAGTACTAACGATATTCAAGAACCCACGAAAACTCTATCCAAGTTTCAGCTATCCCAGTTAAATTCATTGTTAACTTCATTGCAGGGTAATACAATTACGATGAAAAACTGCCTTGTTGATGATTTAGGAACAATCCTGAAAATGTTCAAGGTTGCAAGAGCAAAATCAAAGTCAGACTTATATGATGAATTGATAGAGGTCTTGGAGGAATTAGTAAAAGGAAAAGGAAATTTGACAAAAAATGACAAAGGTTTTCCTAATGGAAGTGCCGATGTTGGTGTGATAGCTGATGCTTTGCCAAAGTTACAAAAACTAATAGAGAAATTCATTGCAGACAAAAATATTGCAACAACATCAGAGAACAGAAACTTGGATTTGCCTATATTCTATAATTTTTCGGATTTGTTGTCAACCTATTTTGATGTTGCAATCCGAGAACAAGAAACTTCGTCTGACCGTTTGGCTGAATACGTATCAACCTTGAAAATGCGTATGCAATCTTTTAAGGATGACATGCGTATTTCCAGTCCATTGATGATGGAAACTAAAGAGGATATAGAAAATGTATTGGTAAAATTCATCTCTTTTCTTTTGGGTGATTACTGCAAAGTATATGATACAACAAACAGTGATATTTATACCGAGTACATTAAGAATGTGAATGTTGATGTAGAGCAAGGATCTCCTAGCCAAATTACAATTCTTGATATGTCGCTCCTTCCTTCTGAGGTGTTAGAGACGATTACGGGACTTGTTGGTAGAATCGTCCTTGAATTTGTTTCAAGGTTCAAGGAAGAAGATAGAGGAACAATGCCGATTGTTATGGTGTTGGAAGAAGCTCAGAATTACATCCCGGAAATTAATAAGAAAGACAGAACTTCTATATCTCGCAAAGTTTTTGAGCGAATAGCTCGTGAGGGTCGTAAATATGGATTGTCACTAGTTATTTCAAGCCAGCGACCATCAGAGTTATCAAAGACCGTTCTTTCTCAGTGCAATAGTTTTATCATTCATCGTCTTCAAAATCCAGATGACCAACAATATATCAGAAAATTGGTTTCTTCTGCGAGTTCAGAAGTTCTGAATCAATTGCCAATATTGCCACAACAACATGCTATTATATTAGGAGACGCAGTAAGAACACCAGTAATGGCTCGTATAAACACAGCTAGTCCTAAACCAAAAAGTGATAATCCACATTTCGTGGAGAATTGGTTGAATGAGGGAAAGAACAAGGAGTTTTACCATTCCATCTGTGATGAATGGGAAACTGAATAGATGATATTTTATAAAAGAAAAATAAATGAATGCAGTATACTTTAGAAGTGAGAGCGAAGCAATTGATGCCATTACAATGATGCTCTCAAACTATAATATTCGATTTGATACAGAAGTCAGATCAAGATATAGTCCTCTTTATTATGATATTTTCCTTCCTGATGGATTGGGGTATGTGAAAAGGCAAATAGATCAAAAAACAATTGATTTCGGTCTTGAAGGTGCTACTGCTATTGAAATTAAGGGACGAATATTGTTTGATACCCTATCAAGGTATGAGATGCTATATCAGCAACTCTGTATAAAGCATGAAATTCGTAACTTTATACTCTTGTATGCCTTTGGAATAATACCTGTATCAGTAAAAGACAGGATAAGAAAGCAATATAAAAACAAGTTTCAGATTTACTCATTACAAGAGTTTTGGGATAAATTGTCTGGGAATAGATTGTCTACAATCCCGAATAGAACCACCTATGATTGGCTTATAGACCGATACAAATCTTTGGAAATGGCAAAGACAAGTCTTACAGAAGAAAGGTTTACCTTATTTCTAGGGGCTGGTGTTAGTATGTCTGCAAATCTTCCTTCTTGGTGGAATCTTCTGAAAGATATGATAGACACTTGCAAGCAAAAAGAATTCAAAGATGGAGATATAGAGAAACTAACAAAGGTTTGTTATAACTCTTCTATTGTCATGGGTAGATTCGTCAGAATGATGATGGAGAAAAAGTCTAATGACGAGGATTATTATCAATGCCTACATGATGCACTTTATGGTGGTATTTCGGCATATCGTTCTCCACTTATTGACGAGATATGTAATCTTGTCGATAGTAAGAAATCGCAAGCTCAGAGCATCATTACTTATAATTTTGATGATGTGATGGAAAGAGCCTTAAGAAAAAGAGGTATAGGAAACTATTCTGTCTTTGGGCAGAATCAACCGCAACGGTTTTTCCCAATTTATCATGTTCATGGATTTATCCCTTATGCCAATAAAGATGACATAAAGTCCGTTCCTGTTTTGAGTGAAGAAGAGTACCATAGAGTTTATGCAAGTTCTTACAACTGGTCAAATGTGGAGCAGCTTCATGCTTTGAGTAGAACAACCTGCATCTTTATCGGTTTGTCAATGACAGATCCTAATCTTCGACGCCTTCTTGATATTGCCATCCAAGATAGTGAAAATGATCCAAGGCATTTTGTTTTCTTGCCACGTATATCTGAATTTGGTACAGACAAAAATGCAGAAGCAAAAAACAATGAAGCAATGAAAATCCAAAAGCAGATTTTCGTGGAACTGGGTTTGAGAGTGATATGGTATAGTGATTATAATGAACTTCCAAAATTATTAAAGGATTTATATTAATTAGATAGTTGAAAATATCTCTAACATCAGATAATAACAAGTGAATAGCAAAGAATACTTTGCTTCTTTATTTTCGAATGCAGTTCTTGATGGTAGTATCATAGTTTATGAGACGATGCATATAGCAAGGATGTTGAAATAACAGAGAATATTATGAGCGAGGAACAATACAACAAATTGCTGAAAGCCTATACCAAGGAAGCTTTGGCAAGCATGATAAAGGCTGATATACGCAGTAGGTTTCCCGAGCCTTATGCCAGTATTTATTGTCAGCAGTTTGACGATTTCAAAAACGTTGCAGATTTCTTTGAATTTGCAGCAAAGTTAATGAGGAGATAACAATATATATTGCTAGTCTTTGTTTTTCTCAGACTTGTGTAAATAAGCATTAAACTTATGTAAATACTATAGTTATCCCTAGGCGGTCCCATCCCGCACAATATGGCGAAGACCTTTGATGGTCCGCCAACCTTAGAGCGTAGCGGTTCCGAGCACCGAGCAGGGCGGTTTCCTTCTTCTTCCCTGAGGGGAGAAGACCGAGATGAGAGGTGGAGCCTTCTTTAATGGTAAAGAAGGACGGGATGATTTTAGAAATCCTTTTACTCATTTTATCCGAGACAGATATAAATTATCTTATAATGTGAGCAATTGGATACATGAAACGAATGATGATATCAAGCCTTGGAAAATTGACAATCATGTGATGTAATCAGAATGAATACAACGAACAAAGGGGAACGACCAAAGACTGGTTGTTCCCCTTTGTTCGTTTAGAGGCAATTGTATCAGGTGTATCTGTCATCTCTGATTTTCCCATCAATTATTGGCTTGCGGTATTCCTGCAAGGTGCGGCGACTGAGCTTTAAGTGCTCGGAGAGTTCCTGTGGACAGGCAAAGTTACCGCAAATGACATATATAATAAAGTAGATGATGCCAACGCCAAAATAGTGGCAGTCCTATAAGCCACAAAAAAGAATAAAAAGAGGGATTTTGTAAAATGAACCAAAATGAACCAATTTTCCAGAATCTTTATATAAGAGATACAGAAAAACCTAAAACTTTCGTTCAATCAACGACTTAGGAAATTATGTACGAAAAGAATAGTAAAATAATGTTGATTTTCGTAGAATGATATTAATTTTTTAACACGCATAATTTGCTAGTTTCCAACAATTTTCGTATTTTTGCAAGGAGATTCTGTGTCTCTTATATCGAGATTCAGATGAACGTCATCAAAAAACGAACTTGATTCGCATGATGAAAGAGACAAATATACACTCACAGGTTACGTCCACTATTGCAGGGGACGACGGCGAAGCCATGGCAAAAAGTGAAGGATATGTAGCTGAAAATGGTTTTGTAGCAACAGATCCGACGCACTTTGGAAAGACGTATCATGATAAACTCCTTTAGCCAGCAATGCCAGCCAAAAGGAGTTATAAGAGTTAATCAAGGCGGTGTCGGGCAGCCCAGCTTCCAGCATCCAGACACGGACACTCCTTCGGAGTAGTCCCAGGCAAGTCCCGATGGCCCACAATCTTCGCTTTCGGAAAGAGAATCTTCAGATTCCTGAAAAGATCAATGAGTCTCGTTTCCTGCTCAGTTGTCATGGTGTTGCAAGGCTTGCCTTGGTCATCGAGCCCTCCCTCATAGCAGATGCCGATAGAGCATCCATTATAAGGTCTGGCATGAGCCCCCACCTCCAGCAGCTTACGGTGCTGCGTCATCGTACCATCCTTTCGGATGTAGAAATGATAGCCGATGTCATAAAACCCACGAGCCTTATGGTCACGGCGCAGCTGTTCCACACTATAGTCCTGATTGCATCGGCTAGCCGAGCAATGCAGTACCAGAAATCTCACAGAGTCGGCTGACATCATGTTCTTGCCGTTCTCCACTTTGGCGCGGAGCATGCGCTCAGAGCGTACCTTCCCCCCGCCAATGTTCATTGGAAATGTATCTTTCGTCATAGGAATAATTCTACATTCAACACTCAACATTCAACATTGCTATAAGGCATTCGCGCACGAGCTTACTCCCAGTGCCGTGAGAGCAGCAATCAGCGCCTGTACGATGGCATTTACGATTTGAGTCCAGGAAATCTTGTTTGGATTTGATTCAGAGTTAGAACGAAACATTTTCATAATCAATAAAATTTAAATGAAACAATAAGTGATCAGAGTTTAGCAGTGCCTCCCTTTCAGAGAGGTAAGGCACTGCCAGAGTTGGAGACTATTCCAATCCGTCACCATTGTCGGAACCAGTTCCGCCAGCCTCGGTGCCGGAACCGCCGCCAGCGGTCTCTCCGCCAGTGGTTTCACCACCAGTAGTCTCGCCGCCAGTGGTCTTATCCTTCTTCTCTTCACCGTACTTGACGAGTTCGATGGAATCAGGAATCAGGTTGTAGAGACGAGTACCATTCTGCAACTTGGTGAAAGAAGGACGGAAGGCAGGAACGAGACTCTTGACGAGTTTAGCGTTCGCCTTACTCTCATCTTCTACGGCTTTGCCGGTAATGAAGCGGATGAAGAGCTTGCCGAATCCAAGCAACTCGATGTCGTAACCCTTCTTCAGGTTCTCCTTCACGTAGTAAGCATAGCGGTCGAGTACCGCCTTTACGTCTGCAGGAGTAGCTGTAGACTCCACTGCGATTTGGTTAGCAACCTCCTCGGTGGTCAAGGTTCCGTAACTGTAAGGTCTAACAGAATAAACTGTTTGTCCCTTCTTCTCACCCATGTTAATGGTCTTCTTTGCAACTTTGTAGCTTTTACTCATAATTGAAACATTTAAAAGATTAATACTAAAGTTCAGTCATCGTCAGTTCAAAGAGATTTGCAATCCCGTTTGTTCTGATTGACGTTGCGAAGATACAACATTGGCGAGGCGAAAACAAATGCCTTCACTGACGTTCACCATCTGTTTACTACTCATTCACGATACGTTCACTTTTAATAAAAATCATAGCAATGGAAGATACCAGCAAGGCAAATATCGTCTTTAATATCTCTGGCGGTAACAACCAGATTCTGCCCAATGCTATCAAGGCTGAGCAAAACTTTTATGGCGACAAGTACATAGAGGAGATGATGAAGGTGAAGACCACAAGTCAAGAGTCTGTTCTCTCATCCGAAACAACCCGTCTCTCCTTATATATTAATAATGTGGAAGCATTAGCAGAATATGTAGCCAAGCTCTCTGCATGCACCAATGCCAAGGAATTGGCTCAGGTGGTGATGGATATGGTGAATGATACAGATGTAAAGGTTGACCAAGATATTATGGTGAAGCAGGAGTTCATCGAAGTCTTACAGCCCTTGGCACCACAGGTAACTACAGGCATCAGTAATATCCGCAAGTATATCAATGAAGCCTGGTATAAGTGGAAATGATCACCAATGAAGTAGCGTGAGGAAAAATACTGACAAAAGGCACTTTTACGCACTCCATAATTTCAGAATTTTCAATGAATCCAAATTCGTTTTGTAGAATTGAAATTATGTTGAGGCTTGGTAAATTACTGATAATCAGTAGTGTATAAAAATTGAAAAATATATTTGGTCTCTTGAAAATCTATAGTCGTACGACTATGACCCCTATAGTTGTACGACTATAACCCCAGAGTTGTACAACTATAGCATGTATAGTCGTACAACTGTAGCTTTACAGTCGTACAACTATAGGATTTTCAACTCGCAAAACTTGCGGATTATGGTCAATTGCTGCTGAAAATTGGCTTTTATTGATTCTAGATGGTTAATTTAGTATGGAGGATAAAAATTTGTACATGATACAGAAGGCACAGGAGTTCATGAATGAGAATCACTTTGCCGACGTCTCCCGAGTGCAATGTCTGCTACGCAAGATGATGTCCAAGGAGTATCATGGCCTCATCGATCAAATCAAGGAGTGTCAGGATCCCCATGCTATCTTCAATATTCATGGCGGCAACAATCTCATTGCGCCCACTGCCAGCCAGGCAGAGCAAAAATTGGTGGAGAAACCTGCTGACGAGATAAAAAAAGATAAAGAATAATCAAGAAAGAAGACCGAGATGCTGAACGATTTCGATTCACCATTCGATATCACCGTAGATCTCTATAAGTAATTGGGCGGAGTAGAAAAAACGCCCCAAAAATTTGGTAGTTTCACAGAAAACCCTTATATTTTCACCTATAAAAAGGAGATACAATTATGAATACAGCTACATATACATTAGATGTCCCTGCAACCGATATTTCTCTTTTCAAATCATTGATTAAGAAATTCGGGTGGGTTGCCAAAAAGCAAAAAGCCCCTAAGGCTTGTAGATTAGACAAGGCATTAGAAGCAGCAAAGAATGAAAAACTCTTTGCTACTAATGATTTGGATGAATTAATGAAGAGTCTTGCTGAATGATGAAATATACAGTTAAGTATTCAACATTGTTTAAAAAGTCATTTAAAAAATGTATGAAACGAGGTTGCTCTGAGGGTAAATTTCGTAAAGTCATTTCTATTTTGGCAGAAACTGGAACTTTACCACCAGAATATAAACCACATCCTTTAAAGTCAAACTATAAAGGGTGTATGGAATGTCATATTACTTCCGATTGGCTTTTAGTTTGGAAACAAAATGATAAAGAATTGATTCTGATTTTAGCCGATACAGGTACACATAGTGACATTTTTGGCTGGTAGCCCACTAATATGAGTTATCTGAGTAAAATGTTATAGAAAGTTATACCCAGGCGGTCCCATCCCGCACAACATGGCAAAGACCGCTTTGGTCCGCCAACCTTAGAGCGTAGCGGTTCCGAGCACCGAGTAGGGCGGTTTTCCTCTTCTTCCCTGAGGGGAGAAGACCGAGATGAGAGGTGGAGCCTTCTTTAATGGGAAAAAGCGATGCCAATGAGTGCAATGAAAACTCGTTTTCAAATTGCCGAGTGCAGCTCGCTTTATCAATAAAGAAGGACGGGATGATTTTAGAAAAACAGCACAGAGGGCGGTTACATCCCTAATCCCTATGGTAGGGATTTAGGGCTTGGGTATAGGGCTTATGACCTCCTCGATGATATAGACTTCTATTATAATAAGGTGAAGTGCCGCAAGATAGAAAAGCTCTTGCCGGTATTGAACAAACTGGTGATACAAGAGCAAAAGTATCTTTAGCTTGTATTGAGGGTGCTTTCAACATATATGTTTTTTAAAAGAATGAAGTATGTTTGCAATATTAAATGATAACTTTGCCACCAAATCTCGGACAAGTATAATATTTAGCTTATGATGAGCATATATACAAATAAGTCAGACTTGTTTATGAGTGCTGCTGAGGATATTAACAACGATACTAATAAATGCTATTTTTTAGTAGTTCCTCATAGTGCTTATTATAGTTGCCTTCTTCTCATGAAGCATCTTTGTTATAAGAAGTTTGGCATCAATAATGAGAATGAAATGAAGAATGATGTTGATTCAACGCTTCATGGCTCTCATGAAATTATGATTGGGTATGTTCGTAAGCGAATGACACAGGCTTGTACTTCTATCATGGATAAGAAAAAAGTCGTGGAATTTGCTAACAAAATAGGTCAGTTGAAAAAGTTGAGAACTAAAGCTGATTATGAAGAAGTTGATATTACTTCTACACAAAGTAATCAAGCAATTGAGTTAGCACAGGATGTTAGAAATATATTAAAACATTTTAGATATGGTAGCGTTTGATTATTTGAAAGAACAATTGACGGAATTTGTCAAAACTTTCAAGAATGTAAAAGTCAATTATGAGTACGACCAATTGGCAAACTTACATACGATTGAAGTATTACCACAGGTAGTGTTTGATAGTGATGAGTTTGCTATATGGGAATGTGATTTCTTTGAACGTGCTTACGACGCAATCCCTTATGAGGATATTTCTTTTATCTCAGAAGATGCTTATGTTGGAATAGAGCATATTGATTGGAGTATTCAAGGTTCAGACTATGCCCAAGGTGGTTTGAGGTTGGATGATCACATCACCATAAATGATTCTTCTGAGGACGTAGATACTTATAAGGAGAATTCTGTTGATTTTAATACGATGTCACCGGAATTCTATGATACTTATACTGCAGTTGAAATAGAATCACTTGACTTGGATTATACCAGTAACGAGTATAAGGATAAAATCGTGTTAAATAATAAGGAAATCGTAATGTCATTTGATGACAGTTTATTACAAGCAGCTTAAATATGATGGACAATATTAAGGACAAGCAATCTGGATTTAATGTAGAGAGTATTCTGCTCACAGAATCTAGTTTTACCCGCAAAGGAAAAATAAACTTTAGTGAATCGGAGCAGGAGGTATCTTTTGAAACAGGTGTAGGTTCAAAGGATAATACTGTAAACGTTAAGCTTACTACCACTGTAACGAATAAGCTTAAAGATGAAGAGCAATATAAGATAGTGGTATCTTTTGTTGGGGTTTTTAAGAGAACTGGTAATTCTCAAATATTGGACAATGAACAGTTTGGTAGAATTAATGGTGCTGCCATCATTTTTCCTTTTGTTCGTGAGCATATTGCCAATATCGCATTAAAGGCTGGACTGGGAAGTGTTATACTTCCACCTGTGAATTTTACAAAGATTAATCGCAAAGATTAGATAGAATTAGCTTATGGCTCAGGGAAAGAATGCATATATCAGATACATGGTCTTAGACCGCTGCTTTCGTGATTGGAGAAAGAAATATTTTATCGACGACCTGGTTAAAGCCTGTAATGAAGAGCTTTTTTATTATGATGGTTCTTCCGTTACTGAGCGACAAGTTCGTGCAGATATAAGCTTTATGCAACGGAAGGCAGGTGGGGCTATCCCTTTGGTAACAAAGAGAGAGGGTCATAAAGTTTATTATCGTTATTCTGATTCAAACTTTTCAATTAAGAATCTTCCAATGAGTCAGCAGGAGGCAGAATTGCTTTCAGATACCATTAGTATGTTGTCTCGATTCAAAGGATTGCCAAATCACGAATGGTTGGAAGCCACTATTGCTCAGATGAAATCAACCTTCAATTTGGATAATGCTCAGCAGTCATACGTTAGCTTCTCGCAGAACGAAGATTTGCGTGGACTGAATTATTTTTCCCGATTGTATGAAGCAATAGCGAGTCATCAGGTGGTATCGCTTCAATATCATAAGTTTACTGGTGAAGCTTGGGAACGTCTGGTACATCCTTATCAATTGCGCCAATATAATAATAGGTGGTTCTTGGTGGGCAAGGAACCTGCCAAGTCTGAAAAGTTACCGCTGGTTGTTATACCATTGGACAGAATTGATGATTACAAGGTATTGGAGAAAGAATCCTATGAACCGTATGAAGGAGATATTGACGCTTGTTTCAAGGATATAGTAGGAGTATCACTAAAGTTCAATGAATCTTGCAGCCATATTGTCATCAAGGCATATCCACCCACCTCTTCTTATATAGAGACAAAGCCTATTCATCATTCACAGCGGGTAGTTGAACGACACGAAGAATATACTATCTTCTCTTTAGACTTGATTCCGAATTATGAGTTCGAGACGATAATGATGTCTTATGCTGATAATTGTGAGATACTTGAACCCCAAGATTTGAAGGAAAGTCTTGTAGGTCGAGCTAAAAATATCATAAAATATAACGCTGATATATAATTTCCGGAAACAATGAAGCAGGTCTGCAATGTTAAGAGGTACTTTTGCATCATAAATAATTAAAAAGTATTGATATGACAGTAAGTTCTTCTTTTTCAACGTTTCTTGATAATATCAAGGTTGATAATTACGAAAAGATTGGTAGTCGTTATAACGAAATTACCAAGAAGTTAAATAAAACATTTAGAGATACCGATTCTGAAACTGCAAATAGTTTGAGAGTTGGTTCGTATGGACGTTATACTGGTATAAAAGGTATCTCTGATTTGGATTTGTTGTATATCATGCCAAAGTCTAAATGGGATACATACAAAAATTCTCCAAAGACTTTGCTGGCTGATGTACGTGATGCCCTGCAAGAACGTTATCCCACTACAAATATCAAGTACGATCGTTTGGTGGTAGATGTGTTCTTTACAGATTTTACTTTTGAAGTTCAACCTGTTTTTGAAGAGGAGGGGGATGATGGATATACTAATTATAAATATCCTGATACTAAATACGGCTGTTATAAGATTACCAAGCCAAAACAAGAACAGAATGCGATGACTGAGTTTAAGGAGAATCATGGTACGCATCACCGCTTGTTGTGTAAGATGACAAGATCTTGGAAGAATAATATGGGGGTTGCAATGGGTGGCCTTCTTGTTGATACGTTGGCATACAATTTCTTGAAAGACCGTGATGATTATGATTTCGCCTCATATTCAGATTTTGATGATATGTGCAAGGACTTCTTTGGGTTCCTTAAAGACCAACCTAAACAAGACCACTATCAAGCGTTGGGCAGCAACCAGGATGTTAAGGTTAAACACCCATTTAGGAGTAAGGCGGGCAAAGCTTACGATAAAGCTAAGCAAGCAATAGCTGAGGAAACTGATGAGTCTAGAAACGATGCTTGGCGTGAAATCTTTGGCAAAGAGTTCCCAAAGGCAGAAGATAGTCTTACAGAAGCACGTTGCTATGCACAAACATATGATGATAATGAACAGTTTATCGAAGATAAGTATCCTGTCGATATATTGTATGACTTGAAAATAGATTGCAAGATAGAACGTAATGGGTTCAGACCAATATTTTTACGAGATTTGTTGTCACAGAAGAAATTGATACATCATGATTATACCTTGAAGTTTTATATAGATTCAACTGATGTACCAGGTGACTATATCGTAAAATGGAAGGTGAAAAATGTAGGTGACGAAGCAAAACGTCGTAATTGCTTGAGAGGTTTAATAGAAAACCCTAATCTTAGCAATAATGGTCGTAAAGAAACATCCAATTTCTTTGGTCCTCATTACGTAGAATGTTATATCATCAAGAATGGTGTGGTGGTTGCACGAGATAGAATATTGGTTCCTATAGAACATTAAAAAGAAAGCGATAATGGATGAAGATAAGGTTATTAAACTTTTAGATTCTCAAATTCGAAATTCGTATGGCAATGTATTTTGGACTCATAAGATACACGAGAAGGATGCTGACATTTATAGATGCTGGAATAATTGGATAAAGATAGCTCAAATTGTATTGTCTGCTATTTCCACAACAGGTATAATCTTCATCTTGTTTGGTGTAAGTCAAAATACGCCATTACGAGATGGTCAGTATGATTGTGTTAGATGGGCAGCACTAATATCATCTGGTATATCCGCATTGTTAGTTATTGCCAATTCCTTGGCTAAAGGCTATGACTTGGGTGAACTTTCTGCATCTCATGGTGCGACAGCCTTGAAATTATTGGATTTGAGAGAGGAATATCTTTCTCTACTTTATGACATTAAGGCAAAAAGTATAAATGTGGAAGAAATCCAAGAAAGACGAGACGAACTTAAAGAACGCACTTTATCTGTATATGCTAATGCACCTCGAACCACATCTAGAGGATATGGCAAGGCTTCAAAAGCTATAGAGAATGGAGAACCTTTTTTCACAAAAGATAGTTTGAACAAAATTCTTCCTGTTGATTTGCAAGAGGAATAGTTCTGATGATAAAATGTCCTAGTATAGAAAGGAATAAGTATCCTTGCTTATAAATGCTCATTTAGATGAAAATGAGTCTTGAGGCTGTAGAAGCAGGATTTAAAAATAGAGCGTCTTTATGCTTTCAATATTAATTTAAAATTTAAACATAAATTTTAAGAATATGGAAAAATTAGTCGTGATGGTTGGTTTAAAGCAACCAGGCAATAATATTCAATTATTGGGTAGCTGTTTTGCTGTACCAAAGAATGGATACTTTGTAACTTGTAGACATGTCATAGGTGATCATACGGATAATTTAGTATTAGTTTCATCTGTGGATTCCAACAACATACATGAGTATCAAGATACTTCAAAAAATCAATGTCGTATCTTGGATGTTCAATCCATTGAATGTGTTAATCCTTTGTGTGATTTAGTAGTTTTGAAAACTGCTCACTTAAGGATAGATTCTTGCCCAATAGGAAGTCTTGATGAACTCCAGGTGGGGGATGATGTTGAGATTATAGGTTATCCACATTGTGTAAATGATTGGCAGATGCATATTTTGACAGTACAAAAAACGATGGTAGGAGCAAAGATTCTTAGAGCTTCTCAAGGTATAAAATATAAATATGCAATATTAAATGTACAAACTCGTCCTGGTCAATCTGGTTCTATGGTCTTTTGCCCTCGTTTACAGAAAATTATAGGAATCCTTGTTGGAGGGTATGCACCTGCATCTGGTATCATGTTGGCTGGTATTAACCCTCATGAATTAAATCAAACTTCTTTTTGCTTGAGTGCAGAATACATAAACGAAATGCTTGAGGAATAATGGAAATAGTAGATGAAAGCCTTGAAACATGGTTGAGTGTTCTGAAACCTTATCAGCGGAATACGATAAAGGCTTTATTGGCGAATAATGATGGAGATGAAGAAAAAGTTGCTAATTTGTGGTTGAGTAGTTTCGGTCCAATTAATACTGCAACATTTGGTGGTTTATCATCTAGCGAATCCAAAAAAAACTATTGGAAATGTCTTAAAGATGAACTCAATAAATTGATTTGTGGGGATTCTTATGAGGAAGATAGAAAGCAGTTTTTGGATATGGGTGGCTTGATTAATATTGGTGCTTCTTCTCAAATAGCAGCATTCTTAGCTCCTATTATAGGGGTGAGTGCTTCATTCTTGACTCCAGCAATCGTTTTGATGTTGCATACGATAAGTAAGGTGTCCGTAAACGCATATTGCTCTATGATTAAGAATGCTTAGCCAACTTATCGTTAGTAACCATAAGATTTCTGCCATAACCATGATGGGAACGTAAGGCTGCTGCCTTGGAATCTGCTGTGGCTTTTTTGAAGGAAGAGAATAAGGCAATAATGCAGGAAACCTTAAAAATCAAGTCTGAAACAAAGAAACTTCGTGAGGAAAGAGAACGGATAAATGAAGAATTGTTGCAGAAAAAGCATGAGCTAGACCTGTTGAAAGCTACCTCTTACCCGCATGAAAGATGGGGATAAGGATTATAAGTCTATGTTTCCATGTTACGGTGTTAAAAAATAGATGAGGTGAAATTGTGTGCTTAGCAATCCTTCACTCTAAAGATAATGCAAATGAGCGCAATGAAAGCTGGCTTTCAAATTGCCGAGTGCAGCTTATCTTCTACAATAACGATACAAAATAACTTTTTTCAAAAAAAGATAAGTGTAACTACTTGTAATATAGTGGGGATGCAGTATTGGTGATATGGCGATAGACCTGTGTAGAATAATTATTTAATATTAAACGTTTTATCCATATGTTAGAGTTGATAAGTAATATTATAGTTAAAGGTGGAGCCTTTGCTGAAGATACATCCTTACCAATATTGTGCAAGCGATTGAATCTTCTGTATGGCCGAAACGGAAGTGGTAAATCTACAATTGCTAAATGTTTAAAGACTCTATCTCAAACTGCTAGTGATTGCAATTATACCGCAAGCTTTCCTGATGATAAAAATAAAGAATTAGACTCAAATGTATATGTCTATGATGAGAATTTTGTTTCTGACAATTTTAAAATAAATCAAGATGGTTTGATTTCGATAGTGATGTTGGGGCATCAGGTTGGATTAGATGAGAAACTAAATAAATTAGAGAAGGAACAAAGTGTACTTCTTGAAGCATACAATGGATTTTCGGAAAGCGAAAGACAATTTGATGATTCTTCAAATGATAAATCACCATTATGGCATTTTAATGTTATAAAGAAAAAACTAAGTGCGAATGGTGGATGGGCTGAGCGTGATAGAATAATTAAGGACAATTCTATCAAATCGGCAGTAACAGTTGACATTTTTCAAGAATTAATGGAATTGTCCAAAGCTCATATATCGTATGCAAGATTGCGTCGTGAGTATGACGAGAAGATGGAAATCTTTCAAAAAGTAAAGAAAGGCGGTATTAAAATAGAACTGCTTTCTAATAATGTTATTTCAAATCATATTGATCAATATAAGAAATTACTTGAACTCCATTTGGAAGAACCACATCTTAGCAATCGAGATAAAAAAATAATAGATTTGGTCCGATCTGAACATGGAAATTATCTTAATCAAATACATCCAGTTTTTGATAATCAAGATATGACCGTATGTCCACTTTGTCTTCGACCTATGTCAGTTTATGACAAAAAAGACTTGTTCCTTAAGATTCAGCAGTTTTTTAACAAAGAGTCAGAGGTATATAAACAGCAACTACAAGCGATGACAAAGTCGTTGTCCGGTTGGCAACCTATTCAACTTAGTGATTTGGTTAAAGAAATAATAGGCAAGGATACTACTGATATGTTCATCAACTGTGGAAACGAACTGCGGCAGAATTATATTAAGCTCTGTGATGTCTTTACCGAAAGATTACAAAATGTATATGGCATGCAGCCTTATTTTAGTTGGTATGAGATAAAGGATGAACAAGATAAGTATTCTCTTTTATTGGAGAAGATTAATTCCGCTATCCTCTATTATAATAAAGAGATAGAACAGAAATCTAGATTGAAGCGCGAATTGATAGCATTGAATAAGCAGATTTCTTCATTGCAATTAGTAGAGAACTTTAAACTCTATAGCGAACGTCTGAATGAACAACGAATTAATTCAGAAAAATTGAATAGTTCAAGTAGTGCTTTGCTTAAGGTTAGATATGAAATATCACAAGTTCGTTCTCAAAAGACGCAAGTATCCATTGCTTTGGATTTTATTAATGATGCTCTTTCTTACATATTTTTTGATAAGAAGAGGATGGTCTTAGAGAATTCAGATGGAATTTACGTTTTGAAGGTTAATGGTAAAGATGTAAAACCTAAAGATGTTTCCACAGGTGAACGCAATGCTATAGCTTTAAGCTATTTCTTTGCAAAGATGTTTGAGAATCATGAGAAAGAAAGTCGCTATTCAGAGGAAGCATTGGTTGTGCTTGATGATCCAATAACAAGTTTTGATAAAGATAATAAAGTTGGTATAATGAGTTTCTTGCGATGGCAGATTAATGCATTATATGAAGGGAATCCTAAAACTAAAGTATTAATCATGTCTCATGAATTGATGACTATATTTAATCTCCAGAAAGTGTATAGCGACATTGATAGGAATCAGTTTCGAGTCTATGAACTGAAGGATAGGCATATTAATGACTTAAATTGCTTTCGTAATGAGCGAAATGAATATAAAAAACTGATGTTGGATGTCTTTGAGGTTGCGTATACTGCAACTTCTAATACATTAACTGCAGGAAATAAAATGCGAAGAATAGAAGAGGCATATTCTTCTTTTATTTGTAATGGAAAATTTGAAACTTTGTTGCATGATAAAGAGTTTTTGAGGAATGTACCATCTTCTAAGAAAGTTTTCTATCAGAATTTTATGAGTCGTTTAGTTTTGAATACTGAAAGTCACATGGAAGAAAGAGTATATGAATTGAATGACTTTTCACCAATGTTTGATGAAGATGAAATACGCAAGACTGCTAAATATTTACTTATGCTATTTTATTATGTCGATGGCTTTCATCTAAAATCTTATCTGGGTGATAAATATTCTATTGTTGAACAATGGATAGTCAATGAAGATCAGGCATAAAATTCTGTTTTAAAATATATAATATATTATGTTACGAACGTTCCAAAATTTTTTAGATAAAAATAAAATTCAGTCTTCTTTCGTTGATGAAAATCGTACAATGATAGAATTTACGATAGATGGACTTCATTATATATTTAGCTATATTATTTCTGATGATCCCTATTATGTAAGAATAGTATTGCCGAATGCAGGTCAAATAGATGAATCAAATTCGGAAACAATAAGGCTGCTTTACGAAATCTCTCGTTCTTATAAAGTAGGGAAAGCATTTTGTATCAATAGTCAAATATGGTTTTCAACAGAATCTTTCGTCTATAATAAGGAAGGTGCTGATATGCTTTTCCAAAGAATGATTTCTGTATTAAAAGATATGTTAAATTATTATAGAATTTATTGTGATGAAAATAACAAACAACAATCAAAGTCAGAATAATACTATACGCAATTCTTACAATGATGTTCCTTTTCAGAAACATTCCTCAAATTGTTCTTGTAGTACAAATACAAAATGGATGATTGGAATTCTAGTGCTTACTGTGATTTTGCTTACAACATGGATCTTAACCAACTATATTAAGGATGGAAATAATCTTGTGAATTTGTTGGTTAATTTTTCAACACTATTATCTATAGTTCTTTCTGTTTCTTCCATAGCTTTTGCTGGTTATACCTCTATTGAGACTGGTAGACAATATTATAATATGGCCAAAGCTGTTGAAGAAATAAGAACTACTAATGGAATAATGTCTGAGAACTATAAAAACTTAATGGAGCATTATCATGAAACAGTTAAGCTTTTCTCGCAAATCTTAGAGGGTTATGCGAATAACGCTGCTAGTAGTAATCGTGTCAGTGATATCCCCCCAACAGATATCAGCAATGAGGCTACTATTGTTACAGATAAGGCAATGAATGTCAATCAATCGTAATTTTGTAGCAAATGTTAGGACTTCATTACTCTCCAGGCGGTCCCATCCCGCACAACATGGCGAAGACCTTTGATGGTCCGACAACCTTATAGCGTAGCGGTTCCGAGCACCGAGTAGGGCGGTTACATCCTTCCTTCTGAGGAGGAAGGCTTGGTTAGAGGTGGAGCTCCCTTTGGAAAGGGAGACGGAGGGATTCGAAAAAATACCTTTTTTAATGGGAAAAAGCGATGCCAGTGAGTGCAATGAAAGCTCGCTTTCAAATTGCCGAGTGCAGCTCGCTTTATCAACAAGGAAGGACGGGATGATTTGCATGCAAAGCCATTTTGACAATCATGTGATGTAATCAGAATGAATACAACGAACAAAGGGGAACGACCAAAGACTGGTTGTTTCCCTTTGTTCGTTTAGAGGCAATTGTATCAGGTGTATCTGCCATCATCACAAAGGTTGCAACCAAACGAAAGATGGAGAAACCACCACGCAAATCTATCTCAATTCTATCAAAAGCTCAGAAGTAGATGATGCCAACGCCAAAATACTGGCAGCCCTATAAGCCACAAAAAAGAATAAAAAGAGGGATTTTGTAAAATGAACCAAAATGAACCATTTTTCCTGAATCTTTACATGAGAGATACAGAAAAACCGAAAACTTTCGTTCAATCAACGACTTAGGAAATTATGTACGAAAAGAATAGTAAAATAATGTTGATTTTCGTAGAATGATATTAATTTTTTAACACGCATAATTTGCTAGTTTCCAACAATTTTCGTATTTTTGCAAGGAGATTCTGTGTCTCTTATATCGAGATTCAGATGAACGTCATCAAAAAACGAACTTGATTCGCATGATGAAAGAGACAAATATACACTCACAGGTTACGTCCACTATTGCAGGGGACGACGGCGAAGCCATGGCAAAAAGTGAAGAAAACGCTAAGGAAATGGCTCCCAAAAAGCCTAATGAAGGGCTTAAAAAACCTGATGATGCAGGATGGTATATGGCTGTAGTGAGAGTGAATTGTGAAACGAGAATAGCTGATTCTATACGAATCAATCTTAATCACAATCATGTTTGGTTTGATTACTGGATTCCTAAGGTAAAAGTAGGTTATATAGACAAGCGTTCCAATAAGCGAAGAGTGAAAGAAAAGCTATTTCTTTCCACTTTCATCTTTTGTAACGTCTCTCCGTCACAACTTGATAAGATCCGCTTCCGTTCGGATGTGTATAAGATGCTGACGATGCCAGGTTAAAGGAAAATATACCAAATTCCCGATCAGGTTATTGCCAACTATCGATATTTTGTAGAGAATGATGAAGAGCCTGTCACTGCTGCCCCTATTCCTTTGAAGAATAGGTATCAAAGTGCGAGTGGTGTCGGGTAGCATGAAAGGTGTGGAAGCATACGTGCAGAGCTATAATGGCAAGAAAGCCGTCATCGGCAGCGAAATCAAGTACATCAGTGGTGCAACGCTTACGATAAGTAGAAATTTGTTGGAAATTGTAGAAAATTAAAAACTCCTCCAAAAATTTGGTAGTTTCAAAGAAAACCCTTATATTTGCAGGCAAAAAGGAGATACAATAATGAAGACAATAGATCAGATTTTGAAAATAAAGGCAGTAGTGCTTTACATTCTGAAAGCATTCCCAGAAGGAGTTGATTATATTCATCTCTTTAAGGTTATGTATTTTGCGCAGCAAGATCAGTTAAAGGAATATGGATTGCCAATCATTTACGATACCTTTGTTGCAAGAAAGCATGGTCCAGTACCTGCTTTAACCTATAAGGTGTTGCGTGGTATTGAAGGCAAGGCAGACCTTTCTACGCCAGAATTAAAGGATTTTGCAGATTCATTGAATATAGCCATCTCTCAGGATGGTCATCAACTTGTTCTAGCTTCCAAGAATGCGGAATGCGATATGGATGAACTATCTGTAGCTGATGTGAAGATGTTGGATAAATGGATTGAAAAGTGCAAGGATGTAGAATCCTTTGACCTATCTGATAAGTCCCATGAAGACAGAGCTTGGAAACGTGCAAAACGTCAGGCTGACAAGACAGGTGAGGACTCCAAGATAACCATGTATGATATGGCAGCTGCGGCAGGAGCAAGCAAAGACATGCTATGCGTAATTCGTGACCGCCAATCAGTTCAAAAAGCATTATCATGGATTTAAGGGAGTTGCAGAAATCCTATCTTGATAATCTTCGTAAGGTTACCGAAGATAAATTAGAAATAGGTTCATTGGTACGAACAGTTATTTCTATAGAAGAAGGCTTGGTTTTCAAGGATGGAAGAAAGCAGAAACCAAAGAAATTAGTAATTATCGGAGTAGATAAAGTGAAAAAAGTATGTTATGGTTCAGTATTGGTTAATACAAAAATGAGTCCTAAGGCAGCTTATTCCGATTCTTTTCTTTCAGCCCAATATCTTCTTCATCAAACAGATTATCCTGAATTCTTGAAGTATGATAGTTTTGTTGATTGTGGCATGCTCTTTTCTATCCCATTAAAGAAATTGATGGAAGGAGAGTATTTTGGAACTTTGACCTCCCAAGATCTCCAAGGAATCTTTGAGGTTCTTAAAACAACCGAAACTCTTACTAATAAAGAAAAGAAGAGATTTGGAATTTTATAAAGTATTCTTCCCCATTCGAATGGCGACAAGTGCAGAGCGATACTGCAATGAGGAACAAAATAAAATTAAACACCATCGTATTCCGCACAACTCAAAAGATCTGCGTCATCAGCGAGATCCGCGTGCCCTTAATCCCCCCAGACCGCACAGGTCTAAGAAATCTGTGTTTATCTGTGCAATCTGTGGGACTTAAAAAGAATAAACTCCTCATTCGAGCGACGACCAGTGCAGAGCGATACTGCAATGAGGAACAAATATGGTGATTCCAACCAGCAAGCCGTCCCCATGCGTTCCCAATCAGCAAGCTATAGTAAGGCGGTCCCCATCATCAAGATGTCCCCTGGCGGTCCCATCCCGCACAATATGACGAAGACCTTTGATGGTCCGCCAACCTTAGAGCGTAGCGGTTCCGAGCACCGAGTAGGGCGGTTTCCTCCCTCGCTCCTGAGGAGAGAGGGTCGGGGTGAGAGGTGGAGCCTTCCTTAACGGTAAGGAAGGACGGGTAGGTTTTCGAACAGATAGCACTGTAGGGCGGTTACATCCCTAATCCCTATGGTAGGGATTTAGGGCTTGGGTATAGGGTAAGGACCCCCTCTTCGCAAGAGGGGGACAGGGGAGTCGAAAAAACAATATAATACAATGAACAAAGAAGAAAGAAATTCCTTTCGAAAGGAAATGATTGGTAAGTTAGAAGAACAATGGGCTAAGTCGAATAGCCCAGAAGACGACCTCTTCTATTATCACCCTTCAGAAGATAAAATCGTTCTATCCCATGCCCTGTTCTGGGTTATGACCCAAAATATCAAAGGTAAGGTAGGCAAGGAAAAGTACTTATTGCTTCTCCGCCAATATCAGGAAGAGATGCTCGAAGCATACTTAACTGAATCAGAAGATTTCAAAGACCTGCTTCACTATTGTAACGTCATATACAATACCCTTCCTGTAATCCTTCGAAGCATGTACGATTTCCGTATCCACTTAGATGCTCGTAAGCTTGCCGCCATAACGATAGTCGCTGGCGGTTATGGTGGTGATATGCCAGAAGACCAGGCTTATGACCTCCTCGATGATATAGACTTCTATTATAATAAGGTGAAGTGCCGCAAGATAGAAAAGCTCATGCCGGTATTGAGTAAGTTGGTAATAGAAGAGCAAAAGTTACTTTAGCTTGCATTGAGGAATGCTTCTGACGCTATAATATAGTGGGTACGATGTAATGGTGATATACGGAGAATGTCAAGGCTGCCTAAATGGCAGCTTTGGCAATACCAATTAATAATATGCTTTTTTTGAAAAATTATTGGATGTGCTAACTACTGAAAATCAGTAGTTACGTTCTAACGGTGATTTACTCCAGATGGCAACAAAATAGTTCAAAGACCGAATCGCCCAACTTTGGGACTATATTTAGGCAATAAGAGGCATTTTTGACGCTGTATAAACTGGTCGTTTGCCAACTTGCCGCCAAAGTTAGTTAACGCCAAGGATAGCGTAAAAACTTTCCAAGGCATATATTTAATTCAAATTTAACACACTTTTTAAAGTGGAGTCATTAATTTAATTACGAACAATGAAAGAAATTAAATCACATAAACGAAGAGGAAAACTGCCAAAAATAGAGGTGGTTGATTTGTTTTGTGGTATTGGTGGGTTGAGTTTTGGAATGAAATCTAAGGGCTTTTCCATTCTTGCTGGATTTGATTTAGATGCAACTTGTAAATATGCATATGAAACTAACAACGAAGCCAAATTCAATTATAAGGATATCAAGGAGGTTCATGGAATAGATATAAACAAATACTATTCAAAGAAATCCATCAAGGTGTTGGCTGGTTGTGCACCATGTCAGCCGTTTTCTTCTTATGCATTCAAAAACAAAGAGAAAGATCCGAATAAGTATGATTTACTATACGAATTCGGTAGATTGGTGAAGGAAGTTCAGCCAGATATTATAACAATGGAAAATGTACCATCCCTTCTTACTTTTAATGAGAAAGATGTTTTTGGCGATTTTGTACATACGCTAAAAGAAGCAAAATATAACGTTTCGTATCATGTAGTATATTGCCCAGATTATGGTATTCCTCAGACGCGAAAGAGGTTGGTTTTATTGGCATCTCGGCTAGGTCCTATAGATTTGATTAAGGAAACTTGTACCCCCGATAATTATAAAACAGTACGAGATACTATTGGAAACTTGCCTCCTTTAAAAGCTGGCGAGGCTAGCTCCACTGACTCCCTACACAGATGTTGTTTCCTATCAGAAAAGAATTTGCAGCGCATCAAGGCGACTCCAGCAGGAGGTAGTTGGAAAGACTGGCCATCAGAGCTGGTTTTGGAATGTCATAAAAGAAAGGGTGGAAAAAGTTTTGGTAGTGTATATGGAAGAATGCGATGGGACAAGCCTAGTCCTACCATGACCACGCAATGTACGGGTTTGGGAAATGGAAGATTCGGTCATCCCGACCAAGATAGGGCTATTTCTGTTAGAGAAGCGGCACTGTTGCAAACCTTCCCTCGTTCTTATGCCTTCTTTGACAACGAGGATTCAATATCTATTGGTGTAGCCTCTAGATACATCGGGAATGCTGTACCTCCCAGACTTGGGGAAGTAATTGCAGAAAGTATTATTCAACATATTAGAAATACGCCAAATGAAAGATAAAAATCAAACCTTAAAATGGCGATTTGATGTTTCGACTTTTCGCTTGATAGGTCGTGAGCTCATTACAGATAGAGTCACGGCTCTATTCGAATTGGTGAAAAATTGCTATGATGCCAATGCATGTCAGGTTACTGTTCGATTCACAAATGTGGGGGCTGACAAACAAAATGCTGTCATAGAAATTATCGACGATGGCTGTGGCATGTCTTTTGAAGATATCAGGGACAAATGGATGGTTATTGGAACGTCATCTAAACGTAAAAATCCCTATTCTCCAGAACCTTTTCACCGAAGATGCGTAGGCGAAAAAGGAATTGGACGGTTTGCTGTTGATAAGCTAGGTGACAAGACTCGCATTATTACCAAAACAGCGGGTGAAAAGGAATGGCTGAATGTTGTAATTGATTGGTCTTTCTACGAACATAATGATACCAATGACATACTGCTGTTTACTGATATTGAAAACGATTACCAATATTCTCCCGCAGACAAACTCTCAGAATCGGGTACAAAGTTGGTTATCTCGGCTATCAGAGAGTATTGGACCAAAAGCGAAATAGAACAACTCATTCGTCAGATATCGAAGATCAGATCTCCTTTTGTTAATAAAAATGATGAATTTCAAGTTCGTGTGGTAGCCGATGAATTCGGAATCAATCAAAATGCAATTCATACAATTGAGGAGACAGATATAGCGACAGCTTCATTTACAATCGATTTTAACGAAAAGAACAACACTCAGGAAAGTATATTTTTTGATAAAAAAAGTAGTTCTTTTAAATCTCGAAATATACCCATAGATAAAGACTTTGGTGGAATCAAAATGAGAGTATATTTCTTTGATGGACCTGCTCGTGCCAAATATCGCAAAGCATACCCCAACGATTCGATAGATGGTTTCAAAGTCTATAGAGATGGCATCATCACCACACCATTTGCCGAGGCAAACAAGGATCAAGATAAAAAAAGAGATATCTTAGGAATTGACAAGCGTGTGTGGCAAGATATTTTCAACAGAATAAGTACGCGTGAATTTCTTGGCTCCATCGAATTGACTCGTGATGGAAACCCAAATATTATTGATGCTACCAACAGACAAGATTTTGTTGATAATGAGGCTTATCGTAAATTCAAGGACTTTATCGTACTTCAGCTAAATGCATTACAAGCCTATAAAGAGACCATGCGTAAGAAACAGAAAGAAGAAGTTTCTACTGAGCTAAATTCTGCATCTGAAAATATAAACCAATTCATCACTACGATTTCCGACTTTGCACAGCAGAACTCCAGTTTAAAGCCCACGGTTGATATTCTTATCAAACAAGCAAAAAAGACTGGGCAGTCAGTAAAAAATGCAATCAAGGAACAGAAGAAGGTAGAAGAGGACTTTACGCGTAAAGAGAATATCTATATGAGCATCATGTCACTGCAAGACTATGCCATACAGATTGCACATGCCGTTCGTACCACTTTAAATCAGATGAAGGATAGAATTGAATTTTTCTATCGTTATTACCCTGATCCAGAAGAAGAAGAACTTTTCAAATTATACGCAAAAGAAATGTTCCAAAAATACAAGGTGCTGAACCGGGTGATTGACTTTATGCTGAGTTACTCGCAGTCCAATCTGAATCCTGAAGAAATTGTTTTAAAGGAGATTTTCGAAGAAATTTTGAATGACTACAGCCATATATTTGATCAAGAAAACATCAAGGTTGATAGTTCTTTCCCTGTTCAACTCAAGTTGACAATTAATAAGCAGTTCTTTAGAGACATCCTTCAAAATCTGATTGACAATTCGATTAAGGCAATGGCAAATGCCAAAACCAAGATCCTAAAGGTGTCCTATGAAGCACTCTCCAATAATCTTGTCATTAAGGTTTCGGATACTGGGGTTGGAATCCCTGTAGAACGCAGAGAGCAAGTATTTGCCCTATACTATACTACCACTCAAGATAAAGGCGGGGCTGGTGTTGGCTTATACATTGTTAAGACCAGAGTAGAATCTTTGAAGGGAACTGTGTCTATTGAGGACAGTGAATTTGGTGAGATTGGGACTACGGTAAAAATTGTTATACCCTTTAAACATTAAAGTATGGATTTCAAAGTAGTATTTATTGATGATAATCTAGACGTAAATGAACCTATCGTTCAGAATATCAGAAAGCATTATAAAAATGCTGATTATAGTCATGTCTTTAAGAATCCGCAAGAGGGCTTAGATTTTGTTCTAGAAAACATAAATAGTAGGATGATTGTATTTCTTGACTGGAACTTTAGTGGTTTACCTACCAAAGGGATAGACATTCTGAAAGAAATACGAAAAAAAACATCTTTACTATATGTGATAATGATGTCAGCTAATCCTGTAACCTCATTTCCAGCTCAGTCGGTTATTGATATGATGAACGAAGAGAATTTCTTTTTTTTAGATCGCAGCCAAGACATTGACGTGACGTTTGGGCTGATTGACAAGATACAGAAAAATTGGGTTACTAGATTTGATTGTATCTTAGAGCAATGGCTCATTAATCATCCCGAATGTTCTGACAAGATTGCTTTTAGGACTTTTGACCAAACGATTACATGGCAAAAAATATTGGAAGAACTTCGCAAACAATCCACGATTGGGAAATCATTTGAAAAGATGGTGAATCAGTTCTATATCTATCAATTTACTGAAAACTCGGAGGCTAATGAGTAGTGTTTTGATTGCATACAACAATGATTGTAATACGGAATTACATCATTTTTTCGAGTCTTGCTCAGATGAAGCGAAACAAGCTTGTTTGGATAACAAGATAACATTTGAGAGCGTATGTCCACCTAACTTAAATGCAGATAAAGTTTGTGGAAAGATGGAGAGTAACTCTCTTTGTGTTATTGTCTCTCATGGCATAAATGGTGAGATTATCAACGAAAATAACGAAGAAGTCATCTCTATCCATACAACAAACTATAATTTTGCCAACAAAGGACTTTACGCTTTAGCTTGTTATTCAGGTCTAGATTTAAAAGATGAGTTAATAAGAATTGGAATTAAATTCTTCGTAGGTTACTCAGACTCATGGATGATAGGAACTGACGAAGAGTTATTCTTGAAATGTGCTCTTCAGGGCTTGAAAGATTTTCTTTCTGGAAAATCTAAGAAGGATGCAAAGGAATGTATGATATCCACATATAAAAATACGATTAAAGATATGCCATCTAATTCTTTTGAGGATAACTTTCAAAAGATGCTAATGATAAACAATTTGGAGTCTCTTGTTTTTGAAGGAGAAGATGATTTATTGTTTTCTGATTTAGCGTAAAAATACTCCAGTTCGGGATAAGATTTTGTTCATAAAAAAGTTGGTAGTCTTATAAATATTTTGCACCTTTGCAGGTGAAAGTGTGTCCTGAGACAGAATGAAGTCTGATATTGGCTATATTTGATAGATTTCTGTCGTAACTTCTAAAGAGATGGTGGCAGACCCACTGTATTCGGCATGCAGGTGCTGATTGCAAACCACTTTGTGCTGCTCTGATGGAAACAGATGGGTAGTGAACGACAATTGAAAGCCTTTCGTAAGGTTGGCAAGGTATGTGTCAAGGAGATGAACGCAAGTGAACCATTGATGAAGCATCGTTAGCAAAAAATTAGTTTTCACACTGGGTGAAGGGATTTGTACCCTATCCACGTCTAGGTTAATAAAGAATATAAACTAATAAACAAAAGAGTTAAGTACGAAGAGCCGTGTGATGGGAGACTGTCAAGCACGGTTCCGAGAGAAGGGAGGGTGAAATTCTCTCCACTTACTCGACCGTTGAATTCTCTTGCTTATTTTGCAACACTAAGATAAGTGAATTCTTCGACAGGACAAAATCTCGGGCAACTTTTTGTTGCTCAGGAACTTAAAAAGTTTAATTTATAATAGTGTTGCGGAATTAAGGATAAACTGAATGACCTTGTGAATACTTCTTTGTCTGATGATGTTGCATGCCTTGATATATAAGATACATCGAAAGGTCGTCCTTTGGATAATCAGGTAATGTTATTGATTAAAGAAAAGACTGGCGTAACGAATAGCCGTGCCTTTCAGCAATTGCCTGAAGAAACAAAACGGTCGGTTTTGATTGAATTGAAGGGTATGAGAGCATCACTTCGCCAATTGGAGAGATTGACCGGAATCGGGAAAAGTATGGCTACTCTGTGTATCGCCTCACTTATATGAGTGGTGTAGTTCCTCCGTTGTCCATTACCAAGGAGGTTCTTTACATCAACAGGGAGTTTGTCAATACGATGATAGACATATACAACGAGTTGATGCACTACCCACCTTTCCCTGGTTGGAAAGATGGACTGGAAGAATTATGGAACTGAGTTAAGCAGGAAATTCTTTGTAGCCTATGGTAAGGAATCGCTCAACATACAGGAATTCAACGTTTGATATACCATCGAACCGCAATTTGTGGCTGACATTGGGGCAGTATGACGCTCTGGTCGAATACCAAGAGGTTGCCAGTAGATATTATCTTGGAACTTTTGATGCTAAGAAAGAATCCTTTGACTCCTTTCTCAGTCGCACTTCTATAGTTACAGGTGTGAGGTTAAATAACATAAGTCTTGCAAATTTTAGGGAGAAACAAATTCAGGGCTATCTTGTGTTCCCGAATGCAAGTTTCGATGATTTCATTACTGATTTCGTTGATGATGTAAAGTTCTTAATAGATCCAGCTTTCTCGTTAAGCAAAATAGATGGTTCAAAGTTTGATAAACTTGTGGACGCACTTTTGCAAATTGGGATAAGTCCTTCGATTGAGAAGTTCAAGAAAGAACTATATGACTATTACAGGTTGTTGCGTAATGACGTGGCGCATAGCTTGAATCAAAACTACGAGAAGGAATATAAAACTCTCGACAAGAAAGCTATTGCTGCTTTTTATACGACTCTTAGCGAACCAAAGGAAAAATCAAAGTTGTCGTTTGATGATTTCATACTGTGTACAGCAAATATTAAAAATATTGCAGATCTTCTGACCATTAGCCTATTACCCAATATTAATTGGGAGCAGTTAGTGCTTAACAACAGGGAGCAACTGATTCCAAAATATGAAAGATTCGTTCACGGAGGTAGGACTAAAAGACTCCAAACTTACGTGTTAAACTGCATAAGAACACTTTACGGATACACACTCGATGAATTGACGATAAACAATATAATCGACTCATTAGAATAGATGGTAGTTCATCCCCCTTCAGGATAGGCACATAATCGTGGCTATGCTGAAGGGGAAGGCAGAAGTTCGAATCTTCTATGAGTCACTTATAGTTTAATAAAATGGAAGAACCTATAGAAAATAATACGCAGGAGCGTGAAGATGACCTGTTAACGGAGCAGCAGGACATTTTCTCTTATTATCGTCGTCTTAGGAGTAATCTCTTCTCAGATACGGAAGTTGTGTATGAGACTAAACTAACTCCTGAACTCTTCGACCTGAAATTGCAACAGCTCTCGCAGGACAAGAAACAGTCGGAGTTTGAGAACTTTGTCTTGGTGCTGGCCGCACGTCTGGTGACACCCAACATTAAGCCACAGACCGGCCCTGATGGTGGTGGTGATGGTAAGGTGGATGGCGAGACATATCCTGTTGACAAAGCAATATCTGACAGGTGGTGGGTGTCTGAAGGAAGTACTGGTGACCAAAAATGGGCGATAGCTATTAGTGTTCAGAAAAACTGGAAAAGTAAGATAGAGGGTGATGTCCAGAAAGCAGTAGAGACTGGCCGTGGCTATACGAAGGTGATATTCTTCTCTAACCAGAAAATCAAATCAAGTACACGTCAAGAGGTAGAGGATGAACTGTCAAAGCAGTATGGTGTGGCAGTTAGTATCTTTGACGGCAAGTGGTGTTCGTTTGCCGTATTTGAACAAGACTGTTATGATGTTGCAACCGATAAGCTGAATTTTTCCGAAGAATATAGGAGAAAGACCATCAAGGAAGGCTCCCACGATAAGCGCAGGAAAGAAGAACTGGAGCAGTTGGAGAACGATTTGTTGTCACGACAAGTAGAAAGCCTTGATACTGACTATATTGACGATTTGCTCCAGACCTGCATATTAAGCAGAGGGTTGGAACGTCCACGAATGGAGACCGAAGGACGCTTCAACCGTGCGCAGCGAGAAGCAGAGGCACATGGTTCACCTGTGCAGCGGTTCAATATAACCTATAATCATGCTTGGACATCGTTTTTCTGGTTCCACGATGTGAATGCCATGTATGCAGATTATCTGAAGTTAAAGGAATTCACAAAGACGCACACAACTGTGCATACTATAGAACTGATGACCAATATCCTCACGAATTTGGAAAATGCGGCGGGCGTTGGCTTATTCGATTCCGAAAAGTTTTGTGAGGAAGTTAAGGATTTAAAGACGATAAAGGAGCGAGAAGATCTTTCGCAGGCGAGCCGTCTGTTTCTTGAACTTTTCTTCACAGAACATAGGTTACTCCAATTGTTACACTATACGCAAGACCCAACGTCAGAGTTAAAGAAACTGTCAGAGTTGATTGAGGCATGTGCCAACTATCCAGACATTAGTTTTAATGCTCAGATAACTATCGTAGAGATAATGGGACGAGTTATAGATGACAACGATGAATATGAGAAGCTTATCGACAAGATTTCTGAGATTTCGTCTCAGCGCAAATCAGAGGTTGAGGGTGCCTTAATACATTTCAATCGTGCACAGACCTTGATAGACAAACAACAATACAAGCCTGTGGTGAAACATTTAGGGCACTGTGTACAGGCATTTCAGAAAGAAGGCTATGAGTCCGAACTGGTTAAAACATACGGCTATATGGGCATAGCTCTTTATAATCTTGAACTTCCATATAGTGGAAAGGCATATCTAGTTAAGGCAGCGTCGATACTCGTCAAGGAGTTTTTTACTAAGGGATCTATCAGCCACCTGCTGCTTACTGTGCTGTGGAAATTGTGCGAAATAGAGCTGATGACAGGTCGTCTGGTGATGTATCTCAACTGGCGTGAACTGCTATTTGTCATTGCCCATAATGGTCAAGAAATAGAGAGTAAAGAATTTGTTGAAAGAGATGTGCTGTTCGATGGAGGTTGGGCTTGTCATTTTGCGGCAGCAGACCTTACGAGAGAAACTATTTGCATCTTGCCTGATATTTTTGCACGTTGCGATATGCCCATTTCAGAAAACTATCTGAAGTATGCTTTAGGGTACGAAGACTCTGTGGATGAGCAGTATATTCATCTTGTCAATGATGATTGGAATAGTTTGCTTAGGCAGCAACCTATACACAAGCAGTTCCTAAACTCTCTAAATATAGCGGAAGAAGGGCAGACTTCTATTAGCACCCTGGCAAAGGGCTGTCGTTTCACTGTAAGTTATGAGAATTCAGTTAGGAACCAAATGGTTGCTGAGACATTTTTAGCAACTGTGGAAACACTGCTTGCCACTTTTGACACACTGGAACTTGTGGTGATGAGCCAGGAGATTCAGGTGGAAATTGTCTTAACTGATGGACAATCAGAACTGGAAAGAGGAGAAAACGGAACAAAATATGTGTTCAAAGTGAACCACGACTCTCTTGATGGAGAAACATATTGGCGTTGCTTTGCCTTCTTTATGGCATGTTTCATGTCCATTAATGCAGTATCAAACACAGATGTTGGAGAGTTGGTGGCTCAGCGACACGAAAAAGAAAAGTTGATGGACAGGGTGACTGCTATGATGGAACTGAACAACTCAGTGTATAATGTGCTTGGCGATAAGTTCAAGTATTCTGTTCGTCAATGGCAAAATGCAAATGACAGATCCTATGTTTGTAAGTCTGATGCAATGGGTGAAGCCTATACAGATCAGAACTCACATACAGAACAGTGTGGTGTACAGACTTTTTGCATCTCGAGCACTATGGAATGGTTGGAAGAAGCAGGATGGACGGGTGTGTGCTTCATGTACGACCGATGGTTCGCTGCTCCACCTATAGTGGGCCTGGCATTCAAGAACTTGGAGGCTGGCAGAAAAATCATCCATGAATGGAAAGAAAAAATAGCAAAGGGTGAACCAAGTATAGAACTGCATCTGATAAGAGGCATTGACAAGTCGCATCCCTCATGGTATAGAGCTTGTGTTACTCCAGAGATACCTTTTGATAAGATTACAGAAGGTCGATATGTCGCTGTGATGTGTCGGAAGCGTACGATGACTCCAAACGACACATCGAATCTGGACAATTTTGAGCGGATATATTCTCGGTTCGGTAAGTGCCAGCTTGTAGCAGTTGAAATTGACGACCAGATGCATGTAAATATGAACACCGGTTTTAGCGAGGCCATTGAGCTTAAAAAGGTTATCATTACCGATGCATGGAAAGTATCGGCCCAAGAACCTACGAGGAACGCATTGGAGTGGGATGATGACCCCATCATTCCAGAATCGGAGAAAACGACAGCCCCTGTCATTGAATTATTGAAAAACTTGCGTGAAGTTCATAATAAGACAGGGGAGGGTAATTAGTTAGGAGATGAACGATTATGAAAACCTGTTTAGGAAAGAAGAAAACAAATTCGTTTGCGGATGTGCTGAAGGGCAGAAGGACGGTAATGACTGATTTTGTAAGCTACGCCACAAGCAGGTACTGTCCTGATGAAGAACAGACAAAACTACTTGCAGAGTTCCACAAGCATGTGTGGAAGGATTGCAAGATAGAAACTGTTGGGCAACTGACCGAATATGAGAACCTATATCTGCAGTATTCTGAAAAGTTTGACTTTGTCTATGATACAGAGGTCGATGAGTTTGGATTTGTGGATATGAATGATGGTAAAGCGTGCTTACTCTCCAAAGGAAGGTTTGAACAGTTATCAAAGAATCTGAGTACAAGCGAATTTGCAACGAAAAGCTGAGAGTATGGGCTTTCGGACTTGGAAATTGTGGTCTTACTTAGTTTTCTTGCGGATATACTAACCTCGGCTACCAGAACCGTCGTTCTGACCATCTTGCCGCAATGTGGCAGATTGTCAACTGGGATGTTGTTGAACAACGGAATAATTAATAAATACATGGAACAGCAAGAGAAAATCTCAATGGAAGATATAGATAAAATAGAGAAGATATTTAATGTAGAATATTCTGATACTGTTAAGTATGCAGTACGTTATGGTTACAATTATCGAATAGAGGCAGAGCAGAAGCATAATTCCTATTCCCATGCTTGTTTACCAGATACATCTGCAATTCTTCTATGGCTTGGTCAAAAAGTAATTGACGGAGTTATATGGGATTTATTCAAAGTAGCTGCAAAAAAGCTTTATGAGAAGTTTGTCAAGTCCAATAGTTATCTTTCGGAAAAACTCAGTAAGTTCCTGTCAGATGAACAAGACCTCAAAAGATTCTATACTTACGTAAAAGAATTCAATGAGCAGAACATGACCGTAACAGAGGAACAGTTCAAATATATTCGAGAAGAAATAATTGCAGATTTCTTTGGAAAGGAATGTGGAAAGATATATGAGCAAGAACATCGCCTACCTACAATCCAAGAATATATGAGGATTAACCGTGAGGCTTTAGTTCATGCAGATAAACTTATGGTGCTTCTGAATTAGGGCGTTAAATTCTGCGGTAACCATCTATTTCTCCACATTGCCCACTAAAGAATAAGTAAGTGGATAAACTCAACGGCGAGTTACAGGCTCGCCGCCGCTAGATTTCTTTAGAGGTTTCTTTGACATGGTAGTGGCGGGAAGACAAGATTATCCTGACATGACGAAGGCTCTCTTATGTTAATCATAGGTAAAAATCGAAAAAGTTCAATTCTTGGAAATATGCTTTACCCAGTAAACACTGGAGGCAGAGCTATATTGCCATAGGGGTTGGATGCTTACTTTAAATATACAGAATGAATAATATCTCAGATTGGATTATTCCAATATCTTCATCATTGGTAACAATTATTGTTACAGTAATGACTTGTAAATGGCAATTACGAACCGAGTTAAGAAAAATATCGGAGAATTATGTCTCCGATAAGAAGTATAAAGCATACTATAATGCGGTGAATATGTTTTATTCAATTATGTCAGAAATTAAAAATAAGGGAGCAATAGTCGGTCCTTCTGATAGATTTCAAGAAATGTTGAAAGTAAAAGAAGACCTCTTTGTTTATGGTTCGGACAAAGCTTTTAGGGCTTTTACTGAGTTTCTTTGCAATAGTTCTCAAAATCAGCCTAATCAAGATTACATTGAGTATTTCTTGAATTTTATGTTGATTGTAAGAAAAGAAATCTCTGGAGGAAAAAGTAAATTAACAACTGATGATATTCTGCTGAATATTATGCAAAGTCATGAAGAACTTCGTAAATATCAAGTTTTTTGTGGCTTTAAATAAAATGTTATCTCATAGAAAGTACATATAAAAAGTGTTTGAGAGAAGAATGAGGAAAGTTTACTGGTTATCAGTTACTTTCCTCATTTTGGTTAAAAGTGGCGAGGACAGACGAAGACGGGAATACGACAAGATGAGACAGAGGAACGTTACCTATCCGTAACCTATACCCCAAATGAGGAATGTTAAGGTTCGGAAGAATGAGGAAGGTTACGAATTGAATTTGAATACTCTGATTTATAGTGAGTTACTGATGAGTAACGTAAGATTTTTGGTTACGAACCAAATTTGCCGTGTTCTGCCGTGAAATGCGTAGCAAGAAAAGACTCTTCATGTATTAATTTTGAACGCAAAAAAGAATGACGTTATGAAGAGTACATTTTCAATTATCTTCTACCTCAAAAGACAGGTAGTAAAGAAAGATGGTACTGTTCCAGTTATGGGACGTATCACAGTGGACGGAACACAGTCGCAGTTCAGTTGCAAGACAACTGCCAATCCAAATTTGTGGGACACCAAGGGCGGACGCATGATAGGTAAGAGTATGCAGGCTTTGGAAGTGAACCGCAAATTGGACAAGATGCGTGTGAGTATCAGTAAGCATTATCAGGAGATTATGGACAGGGACAACTTCGTCACTGCCGACAAGGTGAAGAACGCCTTTCTTGGCTTGGAGTATCGTTGCCATACACTGATGAAAGTCTATTCTCAAAGCCGTGATGAAATGGAAAAGCAATATAAGGCTGGCATGAAATCTTTGAGTACATACACGAAGTATAGAATCGGGTGTGCCTATGTGGGCGAGTTCTTGCAGACGCATTACCATGTGAAGGATATTGCTCTGAAAGAGTTATCGCTGCCTTTTATCACAGACTACGAGACTTTTCTCAGAACAGACAAGCATCTGAAGATAAATTCTGCAATGGTGTTTGTCCGCAATCTCCGTGCAATGGTATTCCGTGCCATAGATAATGAATGGCTCGTAAAAGACCCATTCAGACGATATGAGTACAAGGAAGAAGAGACCACAAGAGAGTTTCTGAGCAAAGAAGAGATTCACCTGTTGATGGAAACACCTATCACAAGAAAGAAGATGAGCATGGTACGTGATTTGTTTCTGTTCTGTTGTTTCACTGGTCTCGCCTTCATAGATCTTTATAACCTGAAGGAAGAGAACATCAAAACGTTCTTTGACGATGGCGAGTGGATAATAATCCATCGACAGAAGACAGGAACGGAAGCCAACATCAAGTTGCTTGACTATCCCAAGCAGATTATGGAAAAATACCGTGGATTGTGTGAAGACGGCAGGGTGTTTCCAGTACCCAACTACCAAAGTTGTATGGATTCGCTCAAAAGACTGGGCAAGAAATGTGGTATCACCAAGCCGCTGTCCTGGCACATGAGCCGTCATTCGTTCGCAACCTCGGTTTGCCTCTCCAACGGAGTTCCAATAGAAACCGTGAGTTCAATGCTTGGTCACAAGGACATAAAGACAACCCAGGTGTATGCCAAGATTACCAAGGAGAAATTGAGCAAAGACGTGGAAAAGTTGTCTCAGCAGATTAATAACATTGAGGAATTCACGTTTGGAAATGTTTGCAACGATAATACTAACACTATAAATGGCAGAGTATGAAACGACAAGTGATAACAATACAAGAAGATATGGTCATCTACGCCCCACATCATGGTGAGGTATGGATGACAGTTTGGGAGATTGCCGAACTGTTGAATGTAACAGGGACAGCAGTGAAGAATACCATCAAGCGCATTTGGAAACAAAGTGTGCTGAAAGATTTCCAGCTTTCTCAATACATCAAACTTGAAAATGGATATTCTGCGCATGTCTATGATATGGAAGTGATTATCGCCATAGCACTTCAAATGGATACATACCAAGCCTTGTTGTTCAGACAATGGTTTATCAGTAAGGTTGTAAACCGCAAGGATTGCCATGCAGAGCAAGTAAAACACGAGTATCCGATGATTATTGTGATGAACGGAACGATGCCAAGAGGTGCAAGTTAGAATCTCTCATCTTTTAATAAGATTCCTACACCTTTATAAATAATAGCGTACAGAGGAAACGATTTTTGTCGTTGTACCCTGTACGCTATTTTTGTTTCACTATTATGAAGCAGTACCCTCCTCTTATGAAACAGTGCCGTCGATTATCGGCTTGCGGTAATTACCAGTGAGAAGTGCTTGTATCTCGGATTCCGGATAGAGGGTTTTGCCACATAATATAATGTAGGGCAAAATGCCTTGCTTGCGATATTCCTGCAAGGTGCGGCGACTAAGCTTCAAATGCTCGGAGAGTTCCTTGTCGGTGAGGTATCGCTCCCCGTCCAAAGGTGGGCTGTAGGACTCGATGAAGGAAGACAGCCAGTTGTTGGCTTTCTTCAAGGATTGCATGGCGGTGTCTATCGACTTGCTCTCATGCGTAAGAAGTTGGTTCATGTTCATTGTTTACAATTTGGATTAAGTGGTGAATATAAAATGTGTTGGCTCGCCCAGGGTGAAGTTTTCGGCTTTGCCTTGGGCGAGTTTGGCTTTACGCTATACCGATTTGATTCTGGCGATAAGCGGAACGATGGCTTTGACCTCTTCGGGACAGTAATAGAATTGGCGACCTATCTGGGTATGCCCCAATAAACGGCGGTCACGAAGTTTTTGTAAGGTGCGCTGGCTGATGCGAAGTTGCTGGCAGACCTCATGACCTGTAAGCCATTTGTTCAGCCGCTTGCCGTTAGCCTTATGCTTCAGCAACTCCACTTTCTTTACCAAGGCATCGTATCTTGCCATCATCAAGTCGAATGCCTTCTTTTCCATTGTTACTACTTCCATGTTCTTGATTTTTATGGGTTTGACATTTTCGGCTGCGAAGATACGACACGAATTAGGAAAAACAATGAAAATGGAGATTTGTGGCAGTGCTTTTCCGTCGTTTGCTGACCGACAGGCAAGTAATTCAAGAAAATTATACGTGGGTCATTAATGAGTTGTTAAACGGGTATTTCGCAAATGATTAATTTTGCCACCGAGAAATCAAAACAGCAAAGTTTGTAACATTTAAAACGGAATCAAAATGGAAGTAATAACAATGGAAAGTCCAGCCTTTAAGATGCTGACAGAACAGATTGCCGACGTGGCAAAGTTGGTAGCTCTCATATATTCCAATGCGAGAGAAAATACCAAAAGAAGAAGCATGGAACTTGTGCTGACAAGCAGTGATGCAGCAAGAATACTTGGGATAAGCAAGCGAACCCTGCAGCGCTTGCGCTCTACCAACAGCATCGAGTACTTCATGGTGCGCGGACAATGCAGATATAGCATCAACGCTGTACAGAAATTGATTGAGGAACGAACCATTGCCAAGGAGACATGAGTATGGAAGATGGAACATTGAGACGATTGGAATTATATCTGCATGATCTGCACAAGAAAATTGACGGCATCTATGACATGCTGATGTTGAGACATGAGCGAAGCGGAGAGGACAAGGGATGCTCTGGCATCAACGAGAAATTGCTCGACAACCAGGATCTCTGTCTTTTGTTTCAAATTTCTCCCCGTTCCCTGCAACGCTACCGCAGTCTGGGAGTGCTTCCCTACAAGCGGCTGGGACAGAAGACCTACTACACGGAGGAAGACGTGAAGCAATTTATCAAGAACAACGTGAAGGATTTCAATCAGGAGAATGTAGAGCATTATATG
The DNA here is from genome assembly GCF_026015295.1 of Segatella copri. Classification (NCBI taxonomy): domain Bacteria; kingdom Pseudomonadati; phylum Bacteroidota; class Bacteroidia; order Bacteroidales; family Prevotellaceae; genus Segatella; species Segatella copri. The sequence continues at coordinate 231,118 of NZ_JAPDUW010000002.1, forward strand.
ACTCGCATTCACCAAAAATTCAAATAACAAAAGTATTCACCATTAAACATTTACAATTATGGGACAAAAGAAAAAGAGTGATGAACAGGACGTGCTGGTAGTCCGTGACGAAAAGACGGGCGAGATCAGCGTCGTCGCCGGACTCAGCAGAGACGGCACACCGAAGCGAGCACCCGCCAAGGCGGAGAACACGTCCGACTTCCTGCGTTTTGACCGCAACAGTGACTTGATGGACAGTTTCTTTAGAAACTTCTTCCGCCAGTGCAAGGAGCCAAGCCGATTCGGATTCTACCGCATAGCGGCAGACCAGGTGGAAAACCTGCTTGGCGTGATGAAGGAGTTACTGAAAGATCCGGAGGCTAACAAGGAGATTCTTTCCGCCCACAAGGTTGACACCTCCAACTATGAGAAAGAGGCAAAGCAATCGGAAGGGCAGGCGAAAGAAACCGCATCATCGGACGATGCGTCCAAGACGCAAGCTAACACAGAAAAAGAGAATGTATCATCTGAACAAACCAACGAAAAAGAGAACGACATGGAACAGAAACCAGAACAGACCGCAACCGAACAGCAGGCACAGACCGCTCCGGGTGTAAAGCAGAACCTCATTAGTGGTAACGATGTGAACCTGCAGGAACTTGGTGCCAAATATGGCATAGACTTCAACAGTATGAATGAGAAGGATATGAAAGCCCTGCTCAACTACGGCAAGACAGGGCTTGTGATTGTGAAGCCGACCTTCGGCGGTGAACAGATAGAGATACAGGCCCGTCTGTCATTCCGTAAGGACGATAACGACCAGTTGCAACTCGTGCCGCATTTCGTGCGCAACGAGCCAAAACTCGATGTCGCTTACAAAGGCTATACCTTCACTCCAGAGGACAAGAAGAACCTGTTGCAGAACGGTAACCTCGGAAAGGTAGTGGATTTCCCCGACAAGAACACAGGTGAACTGCGTCCTCATTTCATCAGTATCGACCGTCTCACCAATGAGATTGTGGACATCCCTACCAACAAGGTGCGCATACCCGATACCATCGGCAAGACACCTATTACCAAGGACGACAAGAGAGTGCTCTACTCAGGTATTCCGCTTCGTAAGGAGATTGAGCTTGCCAACGGGCGCAAGTTTACACCGCTGCTGCAGGTGAATGTGGAACAGCGTGGCGTGGAGTTCGTGCCTGGCAGCACAAGACAGGCGCAAGGTCAGAAACAGAATGGAGACAAGAAGCAAACCGCTGACAAGCAGGAGCAGAAGGCAGAAGGTGATGTGGGTGGTCAGAAGAAGCAGCAAGATCCCAACCACTGGCTCAATGAGGATGGAACCATCCGCCGACTCAACACCTATTTCAAGAAGGAACTGACCGAGCAGCAGAAGGACGACTATGTGGCAGGCAAGACCATCGAGATCAAGGAAGTGCCGAACAAGAACGGCAGCGGTACCTATACCGCCTACGTGAAGTTCGATTTCGACAAGATGCAGCCACGTTCCTACCGCAACAATCCAGACATCAAACAGGCAAAGGAACAGATTCCTACCAACGAGAACAAGGTACAAGTCGCCGTCAACGAGCAGGGCAAGACCCATGAGGCAACCAAGCACACCAAGGAGCCGCTGAGTCCGGGACAGTCTGCGCCAAAGAACGAAAAGCAGCAGAAGGAACAGAGCGCCGAGGAACAGAAGCCAAAGAGAAAGGCAAGAAGCGTGAAGATGTAGTTGCCGCCACTTGATCCACAGAGTTAATCATCCATTATAACAACCGACATCTGCGACCGTCTATCCCACGGTTGCGGATGTCACAAAAACAACAGACAATGAAGACAATCATCGCAGAGAAGCCAAGCGTAGCCAAGGAAATCGCCCACATTGTGGGAGCTGACAAGCGTGAGGAAGGCTATATGCAGGGCAATGGCTATTATGTGACATGGGCATTCGGACATTTAGTGCAGCCAGCCATGCCGGAAACTTACGGCATGAAGGGATTCCATGCGGAGAATCTGCCTGTGATTCCCGACCCGTTCGTTCTTGTTCCCCGACAAGTCAAGACAGAGAACGGCTACAAACCAGATGCAGGTGTGCTTGTCCAGATCAAGATAATCGGCAAGCTGTTTGACAGCAGTGAGCGCATTATTGTAGCAACCGATGCCGGACGTGAGGGAGAGTTGATTTTCCGATACCTCTATGCGTATCTTGGTTGCAGGAAACCTTTCGACCGTCTCTGGATCAGTTCGCTTACGGACACCGCCATCCGTGAGGGACTTCTGAACCTCAAGGATGGCAAGGAGTATGACAATCTCTATCATGCAGCGAAGGCACGAAGTGAGGCAGACTGGCTCGTCGGCATCAACGGCACGCAGGCCCTGACGATAGCCGCAGGACGTGGCACCTATTCCGTAGGTCGTGTGCAGACTCCGACCCTTGGCATGGTGTGCGAACGCTATTGGGAACACAAGCGTTTCGAGTCGAAACCGTTCTGGCAGGTACACTTCGGTGTGGTTGATGCAGACAGTGGCAATATACTGAAGTTCACATCTGCCAACCGATGGACAGACAAAGCTACCGCAACCGATATATATAATAAGGTGAAAGAAACAGGTTCTGTCATCATCACAAAGATCGCAACCAAGCGAAAGGTGGAGAAGGCACCGCTCCTTTACGACCTCACCACCTTGCAGAAAGAAGCCAATTCCCAGCATGGCTTCACGGCAGAGCATACACTCTCCATCGCCCAGAAACTCTACGAGGCAAAGTTCATCACCTATCCAAGAACATCAAGCCGCTATATTTCGGATGATGTATTTGCCACCCTTCCCAAACTCTTCAAGAATCTGGAGAATCATTCGGAATATGGAGAAAAAGTGAAACTCTTGCCTGGCAGTGAGGACTACTGCAAGAACAGCGTGAATGCCGCCAAGGTGACCGATCACCATGCCCTGCTCATCACAGAAAATGCAGCCATTGGTCTTTTCAAGGACGAGAAGATCGTTTATGACATGATATTGTGCCGGATGATTGAAGCGTTCTCAGCAGACTGCATCAAGGACATCACATCAGTATCGGCGCAAGTGGATCATGACGTCGAATTTGGCATCAGTGGCTCCATCATCCGACAGACTGGCTGGCGAGCGTTGTCGCTCAAGGAAAAGAACAAAAGGCAGGACAAGGATGCAGGCGCAACAGACGATGAGGTCAAAGATCAAGTCATTCCCAACTGGCAAGAAGGACAGCATGTCACTCTTTCTGGCTGCACCATCACGGAGGGCAAGACCAAACCGAAGCCATTGCATACGGAATCCACATTGCTTGCAGCAATGGAGACCGCAGGCAAAGAGATAGAAGATGATACGAAGCGCCAGGCAATGAAGGACAGCGGTATTGGCACACCTGCCACACGTGCCGCCATCATCGAAACCCTGCTCAAACGAGAGTATATGGTGCGCCAGCAGAAGAAACTTGTGCCGACGGAAAAAGGACTCGCCCTGCATTCCGTGGTGAAGAACATGGCGATTGCCAATGTGGAGATGACGGGCAAATGGGAGGCGGAACTTGCCAAGATTGAACGAGGTGAAGCAAGTGCAGACGGGTTCACCCATAGTATCGAAGGCTATACCCGTGAAATCACTGCGGAATTGTTAGGTTGTGATAGACTTTTCAGCCACAAGGATTCCGGCTGCCAGTGTCCTAAATGCAAGCAAGGTACCATGCAGTTCTTCGGAAAGGTAGTAAGATGCAGCAACAAGGAGTGCGGTATGCCAGTGTTCAAGCAGGTAGCAGGAAAGTTGCTCACTGATGGCGACATCACCGAGTTGCTTACCAAGGGCAAGACCAGAACGCTCAATGGTTTCACCAGCAAGCAAGGCAAATCATTCTCCGCAGCCATTGCCTTTGACGAGAATTTCAACACGAAATTCGTCTTTGCAGAGCGCAAAACAGCAGAAAAGCGAGGAAATGTGAAGAGATACAAGAAATAGTTTGTACCTTTGCCACCGAAACATGGTTCATAAATGGTGTCTTTATTCAGGATGCTTTTATTTACTGTGGATTAAGTGGCGGCACTCGGAGGGATACCGAGTGCCTTTTTCTTGCTTTCAACAAACACCAACCGCCATCCACGGTTTATTATTCACCACTTAATCCATTCAACTGACAAATGAACAGAAAGAAACAGGCACAGACAGAACTGTCCTATTACGGACTGTATCTCTTGAACCATCTCAGAGAGAACCGTTTTCCACAAGCCAGCGATGCGGACTTTATCCGCGAACGTGCAGACCATGCCGCAGAGGTATATGAGCAGGCACGGCGTGATGCCCTCTTTGCCGATGCGGCACAAGAACTTGCCATGGCAGCATTGCTGAAAGGTCTCCGCTTTTCCAAGTACAGCATCCTGTATGATGTTGTTGACAGTGAGTTTCCCCTGGAGGTAGCAGTAGAAGACCAGGAAGCGTTTGTCAAGAACCTCCTGCCTTTGGTTGACAACGTGTATTCCATTTACGACCTCACCGATGACGATTTTGCCCAGTCACCGGACTACGACCAGCTCTACACTGAGTTGACTGGAGCCGTAGCCATTTTCATAGAGTCAAATGGCGTACAATAGAAAACAACGGCTGAACGACAACATCAAGGCGATAGAGACAGCATTCATCCTTGACAGGGAACAGCGCACGCCGACCGCCCGTGAGCGTCTCCTTCTGGAGCGTTACTGCGGATTCGGGGGATTGAAGTGCATCCTGAACCCTGCCAGGGAACTGGCGGATGCCGTCCATTGGGCAAAGTCAGACCTTGAGTTGTTTGCTCCAACAGTGGAGCTGCATAGACTTATCCGTGAAAACAGCAAGAATGAAAGCGAGTACAAACAGTTGATGGACAGTCTGAAACAGTCTGTCCTCACGGCATTCTACACGCCGTCAGCCGTTACGGAGGCTCTGACGGATGTGTTGAAAGAGCATCAGATTATCCCCGAAAAGGTGCTTGAACCATCGGCAGGCATCGGTGCCTTTGTCGATTCGGTCTTGGATAACAATCCCAAGGCAGACATTATGGCGTTTGAAAAAGACCTGCTTACGGGAAAGATACTCCGCCATCTGCACCCGGAGCAGAAAGTGCGCATAGAGGGATTCGAGAAGATAGAAAAGCCTTTCAATGACTACTTCGACCTCGCCATCTCAAATATTCCCTTTGGCGATGTTGCCGTGTTTGATCCGTCCTATACAGCCATGAAAGGCATGAGGGCTCTTGTCACCAGACGCATACACAACTACTTCTTTGTCAAGGCTCTTGATACGGTAAGGGACGGCGGGTTGGTTGCCTTCATCACCTCACAAGGCGTATTGAATGCCAAAAACAACAGTGCCGCGCGTTTTATGATGCTCTATCATGCAGATCTCGTGTCAGCGATTCGTCTTCCCAACAACCTGTTCACGGAAAATGCCAATACGGAAGTGGGCAGTGACCTCATCATCCTCCAGAAAAACAGCCAAAAGGAGTCGCTGCGAGGAGACGACAACCTGCTTGATACCGTCTATAATGACGAGAACCGCATTCCGACAAGCAACTACTTTCTGGAGCATCCGGAACGCATTATCCATACAACGGCAAAGTTGGACACCGACCCGTTCGGCAAACCTGCAATGATATACACGCATGAGGATGGTGTGGAAGGCATTGCAGAGGATTTGCGAAGGATGCTCCATGAAGACTTTAAGAAGAACCTCAATTTGAACCGATACTTGGGGATAGAGGAAACAAAGGCTGAGGAAGTTAAGGAGGTTGAAGAAACAGAAAAGATAGAAAAAACAGAGAAGATGAAGCCGTCCATTGAGGAAAAGCAGAACGATACGGTAGTATCCTTGCAAAAGCAGGAAAAGCCTACTGATGATGCTGAGCTATCCCAAAAGTCTAATCATCAGCAGCCACCAGTCCAAATGACTCTGTTTGACCTTTGGGGAATGGAAGAAGAAAAACGTCTGACTGTCCATGCTACAAAGAAGAAAGCAGAGGTAACAGTGGGAGCTGTCGCCAAGAAAGTGTCAAGGAAGAGAGCAAGTCCGTTGGTAAAAAGCGTCAATCCGACTTTTGAAGTTGTGACAAAGCCTGTGGAAAAAGAAGAAAAGCCTTCGTTGACAGATGCAAAAGATCAGGAAACAGCACAGGAGACAAAACCAATCCTGCCTGGGGATGAGCCATACGCAAGCATCTCTTGGGAAGAGAATCCGCCAATCAACGGCTTTTACGAGATGATGATGACCATGGCTCCCGAAGACAGGGTGCTGCTGCGCCAAAAGGCGGAACTGCACCGTCAGGAACAGCTCAAGGCTTTGGGCGTTGAAGATACGCTTGATCCGAAGTTCAAGCCGCCGATGGAACCGATAGAAGTTCTCAAAGTTCAAATCGGGCATGGGCAGTCGAAAGGGAATGAGGCAAAAGAAGATTCCAAGACTCAGAGCACATTGAAAGAAACAAATCATGAGCGGGAACAACAAAAAGAGCAAGAAAGAAAGCGGGAAGAGCTGGCAAAGAAGAAAGAGGATGCTATGAAGCCCCGTCCATTTGATGAGAAACTGGATAGTTTTCATCGTGAGGGTTCTATGGTGCTCGACTCTGCCAAAAACATCGGTGTATTGAAAGACCTTACCAAGTATGGTGCTACCTTCATGCCGTTGGATCTGAATATGGAGCAGAAAGAAAAGGCAGTCTTGTATATCGCCCTCCGTGATGCCTATCAGAAACTTTACACCTATGAAGCGGAAGAACAGACGGAAAACAAGCAGATGCGTGAGAGTCTGAATGTCTATTATGATGCTTTCTTCATCCGCTTCGGCAACCTCAATGCCAAGCAGAACGTGAAGTTAATCCTTATGGATGCCTCAGGGCGCGACATGCTGTCGTTGGAACGGGTGGAAAACGGACAGTTCACAAAGTCAGACATCTTCGACCACCCGGTCTCTTTTTCGCTTGACGAGGTCAGTCATGTGGATTCTCCAGAGGAAGCGCTCACCGCCTCACTCAACAAGTTCGGCCGTATCGACTTGCCGTATATGACTGAATTATCGGATATGCCGGAACAGGAACTGACGGAAGCGCTTAAAGGGCGCATCTATTACAATCCGCTCATAGATGGCTACGAGATAGCCGACCGCTTCATTGCTGGCAATGTCATAGAGAAAGCGGAGCGTATAGAAGAATGGCTGAAGGAAAATCCCGACCATGCAATCGTGAGGGAGTCGTTGGAAGCCTTGAAGGCAAGCATTCCCGAACCGATAGCCTTTGAGGACCTGGACTTCAACTTCGGTGAGCGTTGGATACCTACAGGTGTGTATTCCGCTTACATGAGCCACCTCTTCAATACACAGGTCAGCATCGTCTATTCTGACAGCATGGACGAATATTCGGCAAAATGCAGTATGAAGACCATGGCCATCACGGATGAGTATATGGTGAAGGGATATTACCGCAACTATGACGGCATGAGTCTTCTGAAACATGCCCTGCACAACACTTGTCCCGACATGATGAAGAGCATCGGTGAGGATGAACACGGCAACGACATCAAGGTGCGTGACAGCGAGGGCATACAGCTTGCCAATGCCAAGATTGACGAAATCCGCAACGGGTTCTCTGAATGGCTGGAGGAGCAGTCTGACTCCTTTAAGGAACGCTTGACCACAATGTACAACCGGAAGTTCAACTGCTTCGTGCGTCCGAAGTATGACGGTTCTCACCAGACCTTCCCCGGCTTGGATCTGAAAGCCCTTGGCGGAAAGTATGGTGTCAAGAGTGTGTACCCAAGTCAGAAGGACTGTGTATGGATGCTTTTGCAGAACGGCGGCGGGATATGTGACCACGCCGTAGGTACAGGCAAGACCCTCATCATGTGCATGGCTGCGCATGAGATGAAACGTCTCGGTATAGCTCACAAGCCGATGATTATCGGGCTGAAAGCCAATGTCGCGGAGATTGCCGTCACCTATCAGACGGCTTATCCCCATGCGAGGATACTCTATGCCTCGGAGAAGGATTTTTCCACCAAGAACCGTGTCAGCTTCTTCAACAACATCAAGAACAACGACTATGACTGTGTAATCATGTCGCATGACCAGTTCGGGAAGATACCGCAATCGCCAGAACTCCAGCGGCAGATATTGCAGGCGGAGCTTGATACCGTGGAGGAAAACTTGGAAGTGATACGCACGCAGGGCAAAGACGTGTCACGGGGAATGCTCAAAGGACTGGAAAAGCGAAAGCAGAATCTGGAGGCAAAGTTGCAGAAGATAGCCTACAGCATCGAGCAGCGCACCGATGATGTGGTGGATTTCCGCATGATGGGCATCGACCACTTGTTTGTGGACGAGAGCCACCAGTTCAAGAACCTCATGTTCAACACCAGACACGACCGTGTGGCAGGACTTGGCAACAGCGAGGGAAGCCAGAAGGCACTCAACATGCTCTTTGCTATCCGTACCATACAGGAGCGGACAGGCAGAGATCTGGGAGCGACATTCCTGTCGGGAACAACCATCAGTAACTCACTGACTGAGTTGTATCTGCTTTTCAAGTACCTGCGCCCCAAGGAACTGGAGCGTCAGGACATCCGCTGTTTCGATGCGTGGGCGGCAATCTTCGCCAAGAAAACTACCGACTTCGAGTTTAACGTCACCAACAACATCGTACAGAAGGAACGTTTCAGATACTTCATCAAGGTACCGGAGCTTGCTGCTTTCTACAACGAGATAACCGACTATCGCACGGCGGAGGCGGTTGGTGTGGACAGACCACAGAAGAACGAGATTCTTCATAACATACCACCGACACCCGAGCAGGAGGACTTCATCCAAAAGCTGATGGAGTTTGCCAAGACGGGTGATGCCACCATCCTCGGCAGACTGCCATTGTCGGAAACAGAGGAAAAGGCAAAGATGCTCATAGCCACGGACTATGCCCGAAAGATGGCTCTCGACATGCGCATGATAGACCCGACTTGTGAGGATCATCCCGACAACAAGGCAAGCCATTGTGCCAAGATGATAGCGGACTATTACAAACGCTATGACAATTACAAGGGCACACAGTTCGTATTCTCAGATCTTGGCACATACAGACCTGGGGAATTCAACGTGTATTCTGAAATCAAGCGTAAGCTGATAGAGGATTATGGAATACCTTCATCTGAAATCCGCTTCATTCAGGAGTGCAAGAACGAGAGGGCAAGAAAGGCGGTGATAGCAGCCATGAACGAGGGTTCGGTACGAGTATTGTTCGGCTCCACATCTATGTTA
>NZ_JAPDUW010000003.1 GCF_026015295.1 Segatella copri
CTCTATGTATCTCCTTATCTCGTAGCTAACCAAGGCGGACGCTACACCAAGCACATCTATATCGGTAGCCAGCGAGTCGTTTCCAAGATTGGTGACTTCGACTCTTACGGCTCAGATCCACGCCGCATCCAGTATGCAGGTAGTGAGACTGATGGCTTGTCTGTTGATTATAAAGCTAAATATACCGGGCAGTTGCAGGTTATCAAGGATAATTATGCAACCTTTGCAGTGCCGTACAATGGCGAGGACAACAACGACTATGTCGATGGCAAGGGCTTCTGCTGCAATGACGGCAGTTTGGAGGCTGCGCAGGCACGAGCTATGGCAGCAAACATTGCCAAGGCAAAGGCTGTCAATGGCAACTTCAAGGAGAATGACGACTATGAGAAGATGCAGTTCTACTACCACCCAGACCATTTGGGTAGCAGTAGTTACATCACCAACCTTGATGGCGAGGTGGTGCAGCATATCGAATATGTGCCATTCGGCGAGGTGTTCATCGAGGAACGCAACGACGTATGGAACACGCCTTATCTCTTCAACGCAAAGGAATTTGACGAAGAGACAGGTATGTACTATTATGGTGCCCGCTACTATGACCCACATCTCAGTCTTTGGATGTCGACGGATGCACTAAAAGAAAAGGTTCCTAATGTATCTTCATATGCTTATACAGAAAATAATCCTATAACATATGTTGATCCTGATGGAAATTTCCGTTGGAAATGGTTGGCTCAGTGGTCTCGAAAATGGCATAATTTATGGCATAAGAATAAAGCATCTGAAATAATGGAAAACAAGAATGCAAAAAATCCATATTTTAGATATACCTATCAGGTTGGATCTGTTGAAAATGGAGAGGTAGTTGTAACGCTTCATTATAAGATAGGTAAAGAATTTGTTCAGACAGCTCAAGATGTTGGTGATGCGGTTTCCGTTGCTGGTTATGCTTGTACTCTTTCGGTTGTTGGTGCAGAAATTGGTGTACCTTTAGCAGCTTCTGGAAACGGAATATCGGGTGCTTTTGGAGCTGCTGAATTCGGTATAGATTTAATCAATGGTGATTTCTCGAATAACAAAAAGAGTTTTATTTATTATTCAGCAGAGTTACTCATTGAGAAAATACTTGGTAAAATACTGCCAGGGTTTGGGAAAAAATTAGGAGAAAAAGGGTTTGATTTAGGAACAGAAATTGTAACTCAAGGTACACGTTTGAAAGAGACTATTGTTGAACGTACTGTCGATGAGGTAATCGAACGTAAGAAAGAAAACGCTCAACCAGATTCGACCACAGTAGAACAATTCCAACCGCATAAAGATGATAAATCTAATAGATTAACAGATGATTGAAGATATGTTCTTTTGCGTTATTTCAATTGTAGTGGGAGGCTATTTAGTGTCTCAAAAATTAAGAGCTATTTATAATAGACTCCCCCTTTCTCTAAAAGATAAGATTTCTTTTGGGGAAGGACTCATCCTAATTATATCTGGGTTCATTGCATTATATGTGAAATCGGCTATACCAATTAATGATTTGCTTTTTGGGTGTTTCCTACTTCCGAAAATGTATCAACAAGAAAAGTATTGGAATGCTCGTCGTTTTACAACCGCATACATAATGCATTGTAGCGGTTGGATTTTAAGTATAGGGATTATTATCTATGGTATTCTCCAATTATTTCAGCCTATATAAATTGTAAAAACATAGATTAGTTCAACAATAAAACAAATTCAGTGAGGCTATGTTCAAAAAAATTGAACACAGCCTCATTTTGTATATGACGAACTTTCATAATCTGTACATCCGTTTACGACATGGGCGACCGCCGCACGGAGGTCAACCACCCGGCAAGTGGAACCACCTCGTTCACTTACGACGCACTCGGCAACGTGCTCACCAAGTAGACGGCTAATATGGTAGAGGAAGGCAAGATGATAACCTATACCTACGACTACCACCACCTGACAGGTATCAACTATCCTGACCACCCGGAGAACAACGTGAAGTATTACTATGGTGGTCGCAATGCCTCTCAGAACCGTATCGGTAGGTTGATGCTCCGTGAGGACGGAACAGGTGCCATTGAGTATTTCTATGGCAAGATGGGCGAGGTGACCAAAACCCGCCGCACGATGATTGTGCCTAACCAGGCGATAGCAACTTATGTGACGCAATGGACTTATGACAGCCACAACCGCCTGTTGGAGATGATTTATCCTGATGAGGAGAAAATAACCTATTCTTACAATCTCGGTGGTCAGCTTGAAAAGGTTCATGGCTACAAGTCATACGGCTACGACTATGTAAGCAAGATTGGCTATGACAAGTTCGAGCAGCGCACATACTTGAAGTATTGCAACGGTGCTGAGACCTTCTACACCTACGACCCACAGCGTCGCAGATTGCAGAACCTCACGGTAAACAGTGGTGGCAACACCATTATGGATAACGCTTACACTTACGATGCGGTGAGCAATGTGCTCAGCGTGCTAAACGGTGCGTCAGTTCCACAGAGTGGAAAGGCTGGCGGACAGATGGCGCATACCTATACATATGATGCCCTCTACCGTCTCGTTAGTGCAACTGGCGAGTTATTTCATCGAGAGAAGTAGAGCTGTTTTGGGCAACAACAGAAAGTCCATCAGTCTCACTACCAGCATACTGGATGCGGCGTGGATCTGAGCCGTAAGAGTCGAAGTCACCAATCTTGGAAACGACACGCTGACTACCTATATAGATATGCTTTGTATAGCGACATTCATCTTGTAGTCGCACCTATTTTCTGGACAAGATGCAGGAGAAGTTGAATGAGAAAATGCGGAGGGATGATGAATTGGAGAGAATGAGGAGATGAAAATGCAAAGCACCATTGGCTATGAAATGTGTAACCAATGGTGCTTTGTGAATCGTTATAGAATTTTCGTTTCAAAGAAATTCTTTATCTTGTATATACCTATATCATGCTTATAGCGTCCGAACAGAAGTTGTGGATTGACATTGTGTTTGTCTGCTTCTGTCTGAATATATGGTGCTATTTTATAAGGTACAACATCACGAGTCCTTGCCATGAACTTTTTCCAGTCCGCATTTGGTAGGGTCGCATTTAAAGCAAACTCGTCAGCCTCAGACTCCTCGATGTTCTTCTTGTCCTCCATGAGATTAATCATTGCCTTACCATTTTGGGTAAGGTGCTTGAATACATGACCGACCTCATGTAAAGTGGTGAAAGCAAAATTATCAATGGAAGCTATTCTCTCAGTGATGACAATCGTTGGTGTATCTCCTATCCAAAAGGACATTCCATCAACAGGAACTTGCCCAACCTTATTGACTACAAGAAAACGAATGCCATACTTGTTAAGAACCTCTTGGGTTTTGTTCACCGTATTCTTGTTTTCTTTAAACGCATTGTTCAGCTCTCTTGCCAGCATCTCTGTATCTGCCCCCTTGTCAAATGTACATAAAGTTGAATCATCATTTTTAGAGAGATGATAGCAATAATATTTCCAAGACAGAATGTCCACGGGATTGGTTTTCACCTTTTCTGACTTGCGGTAATAAGAAAGTTCCATTTCTTCTGCCTTCAAACCAAAGAAATCATCCAAGTTATCCACGGAAAAGACCTCGAAGATGCGTTTTACATCCTCGATGATGTTTCCTCTAACGATACCGACTTTTCTGAAAAAGGGAATTGATACTTGGTCTTTGAGTACATTCCAAATCTCAAGCATTTTAGTCTGCAACACAACCCTTTCGCTCTGTTTGGCGCAATCCAATTCGTATTGCGTCTGGATGTTCATGAGATATGTCGCAGAAATGCCGAGAGCGTTTTCCAACAACAATGCCATTTCAGGTGTCAGAGAACGTTTACCTTTTATGACATCATTCAGAATGGATTTCTGTATGCCAGTGAGTTCGGACAATTCGCTCTGCTTCATATTACGAGCAGACAATTCGTCCTTAATCACCTCGCCCACATGAGTAGCCTCAAATGGGACTGCCTGATTGAAACTAAACTTAGTCATAATGATGTGATATTTCAATTAATTCTATTTCGGTAATGATAATACTGCCATCGGCAGGAGAGCTTTGGAAAATCAATCGCCAGACATCATTGCATCTTACGGATTCTTGATCTTTTCTGTCTCCGTGCAATCTTTCGTAGCGCAAGCCATGATCACGCATAATGTCTTCAATTCTTGTGGCAGCTCTCATTTTGTTGACAGCCTTAACATAACCCTTGATTGCGGCTATAGGAAGTCTTTTATACTTCTTGTCAGATGTCTTTCCATTTTCGAACAGTTCCAACAAAGCCTCGTCTTCACTTGTTATGTTCATATATTATTCAGCCATGTTATTTTTATTTGTGTGCAAAGTTACGATAAATATTTCGATTATCAAAATTGATAACTAATTATTAGCTGTATTATAATCATTTTTAACTATTATTCTTGGCATTCGCGGAAAAAAGCAATAGGACAAACCTATTTATATTCAACTGTGAAAAGCGCATTTATGCCTTCTGTATCAAGTGCTTCAAGTTCTCATCGTTGGCGATACGCCCCAGCTCATCCTTGACTATCTGCTTGACATCCTCCTTGACTTGGTTGTAGTTGTCCTGTATGGTCTGCTCCATACAGTCGTTGCCATCCGCATCCAAGAAATCGTTGATGATGGGGAGTTTCTGATAACGACTTTCCTCCCGTTTCACCTTTTCGGTATCAACTACTATCACGGCATGGAATATATTCTGCTCGATACGCTCGTTGAAGTTATCGGAAACAGAGCCGACAAACATTCCTTGGGTGAGTCTGCTAATCTTGCTCGGCGGAATGAGACTGTCCATTTGGGTATTGATGGATGTAGAAACATCCTGACGGTTGATGGAAATAGACTGGCGCTTTTGGAGTACTTTTCCAAAACGCTCGGATAAAGTCTTGGAGGTCTCGCCAACGACCTGTCCGCTGAAGATATTACCAACGGTATTGATAACCACCTTTGCCTCCTTGTCTCCATAATCACGAACCAATTGCGAGAAGTCCTGGAAGCCCAAGCAGACGGCAACCTTGTTGCTTCGTGCCGTAGCAATCAGATTATCCAAACCTTTGAAATAGATGGTCGGAAACTCGTCAATGATAACGGATGATTTGAGTTGTCCCTTCTTGTTGATGAGTTTCACTATGCGGCTGTTGTACAAGCCGAGTGCAGCACCATAAATGTTCTGACGGTCGGGATTGTTGCCGACACATAGAATTTTCGGTTCTTCGGGATTGTTGATGTCGAGTGTAAACTCGCTTGCGGACATAGCCCCATCATAAAAAAATGAATAGCAAGTATTCCTGCTGAGTTTATCAAATCAGGGCCATTGTTGTTGATGACGACTCTACCATCAGCTCATATATACCTTTCCGACACAAGCATATA
>NZ_JAPDUW010000004.1 GCF_026015295.1 Segatella copri
GCAGTCGGGTTCTGAGGAAACAAGCAACGGTTCTTTTGACAAGGTGAACTGGTCGCCTACTATTACATACGCTGGCGAGTCAAACACCTTACCTAATGGTCTTTCTTCAACAGAGTACAAACCTGATGATGGTGCCATCTATGATGTGAACACCTCTGCAAATGTGGAGAATGGATCAAGCGTTGAAGTTCACAGTGCCTTCCACAAGCCAGCAACAACCGACGATGTTGTTCTCAGCATCATTGGCAGCAACGACAAGAAAGACAGTGACGGAAACGACAACCCGAACTATATCGAGAAGACGGTCTTTGCTCGTACATTAAAGGCTAATGAGACTTTCAATGGCGATTCACTCAACATCAGTCTGGAGAATACTGAAAAGCTGACCAACTTCAGCTTTGAGATTTCATCTACCTCAAATGTTGATTGGAAGAATATCGGTTGGCAAGCGTCTGTGACTTATAAGGACTCTACCAATATCGAACAGACTGTAGCCGTTCCTGCACACTACAAGATATTTGCAAATGCCTTGGCAGAGGGCAAGCCATACTTGACCACTGCGACTGATACCGTTTTGGTTGTGTCTCCAGTGCTTACCCTTTCGGACAATTCTATCAACGGTCAGATTACTTTGACCGCAAAAACAGAGGATGCGCTTGTTGGCAAGAAGTCTTTCACTATCGAGAATGGCATCTTGAAAGCCGATACTCTGCGATTTGCAACTACTGTAGGAAAGAACATCTGGTTTGAATACAGCTATCCGGCAGCAATCTCTAATGAAACTGTTACTTCAGCCTCTGTTTCCATTCTGAAAGATGCGGCAGGTCTTGTAACAGAGAATGTGCTTGCTGGATTCTATGCAGAGAATGACAATCTTGGCTTCGGTATGCTTTACCGTGGCTGGGGAGGTTTTGTTTATAACTCGGCAGAGGGCAGATATGCAAAGCCTATTGACGAGTCATTGCTGAAATTACCTGAAAACGAGAACGACAAGGTTGACCCTCTCACGATGGCATTCACTCCATTGGGTACAGACCAGACTTCTATGGATAAGTGGGTCGGTCAGCGACAGGACATCTACCTTACAGCGACAGAGGCAAGCACAGCCCGATTGACAGAACAGGATGTACTCCTTACCAATCCATTGGATAATAATACAGAGGTGGCAGGACTTGCAGGTGAATACTTGCAGGGTACTGGTGCGGCAGCTGTAAGCCAAGTGATGTCCAGCAAGAGCACGGTAGTGCAAGGCGGTGCGCTTGGCATCACGCACAACGATGCGAGCGGTAGTGCCAAGACAGAGGTCACCATGATGGATATGAATGGTGATGGCTTCCCGGACATCATCGCTGGTGGTACGATTCAATACACCAACTCTCTTGGTGGACTGAGCGGCGAAATCTACAAGGGCATCGGCTCAAACAACTCTGACAATGCTTCTGAGGCGTGGGGATATGGCGGCAATCCAGTAGCTTCTGCTTCTGATATTACCTATTTAATCTCAGGAGGAAAGGCATCAATACTGAATCAACAGACAGCTTGGTTGGCTCAATTCTCCATTTCTGGCAGTGCGCCAAAGAATACGGATGAAGCTGTAGAATCGTTCATAGATATCAATGGCGATGGACTACCAGACAAGATTCTTTCCGACAAGAAAGTAAGATTAAATCTGGGCTATGCCTTTACTGAACCTATTGATTGGGGACTTGACCGCATACAGAGTGGTAAGAGCCTTTCTTATAATATTGGCGCAGGTGGCGATGTAAGTCATGACTGGGGAAAATTTGAAGATGAGAAATACCAAGGTATAAACAAGGCTTCCGGTAGCTTCTCAGCAGGCTTTGGTCTCGTAACCTCTGAAAGCGAAGAGGAGTATAATCTTATCGACATCAATTCTGACGGTCTTCCTGACAAGGTATGGAAGAATGGTGACGGTATCACTGTTGCCCTCAATACAGGCAATGGCTTTGACGAGCCTATCAGTTGGAAGGGTGCAAGTGCGCTTAGTGAATCAGCCTCTACATCAGAGTCTGCAAACGCAGCGTTCACTTTGACCATCAACATTCCTGTCATAAGCATCAAGATTTCAACCAACCCTGGTGCTTCCACCTCACATAGCATCAACCGCCCTACCTATTCATTGCAGGATGTTGATGGTGACGGTTATCTTGACATCGTTGAGTCTGAGAAGGAAAGCGAGTTGAAGGTTACACGCTCTGCCATTGGCAGAACCAACATGTTGAAGTCAGTCACCAATTCCTTGGGTGGAACTTTCACATTGGACTATGCCCACACCACTCCGACCTACGGTCTTCCTGGTGGCAAGTGGGTAATGTCTGCCCTTACCGTTGACGACGGAATCCATGACGATGGTCCAGTCATGACAACCGCCTTTGAGTATAAGGACGGAAAGCGTGACCGCCATGAGCGTGAGTTCCTCGGTTTCGGTGAGGTCATCACCAAGAACCTTGACACGGAGAATGGCAATTCTGTTTACAGACAGGCTGTTGAGAACTACGATGTAGCTAACTACTACACGCAGGGCAATGTTACCGCCACATCCGTAGAGGATGCCAACGGCAACAAGTACACCGAGACAAAGAACCGTTACGACAGCTACTATCTGACTGCCGACGGTGACAAGTACACGTTCGCAAAGCGTGACGTGAACCTTTGGAGTGATCGTGCATCTGCATTCGTTCCTCTCCGCTATACGGCAAACTTGCAGTATGAGGGAGCGGCAAACGGTGTGGTTACATCCGAGGCATGGAACGAGTATTATCTCAATGGCTATCATGGTGAGTTGAAGTCCTACAAGTACAGCGACAAGGGCAGTCTTGGCGAGGACGGAAACGGCAAGTTCGATTATGCGACTGCTATCAAATATACCGACAATGCAGGCAAGCACATCTTCGGACTTCCTGTTGATGTGACTGTTACAGGCGGTGACGGCTCACTCTATCACCATGTGACGGCGAAGTATAATACCAACTACGCCAACCATATCACTCAGATTACACAGCAGTTGAATGATGGTGAGGCAGTGACTGATTACAAGTACGACTCTTACGGCAACATCATCCAGAAGACTCTCCCTGCCAACGGCAAGGGACAGCGTATGTGGTACAAGTACCGCTATGAGCCAGAGATGAACATGTATGTGGAGCGCATTGACGATGCGTGGGGCTACCGCAGCGAGCAAGGCAATTTTGACTATCGCTATGGTATAGCCAAGGAGCATCGTGACCTCAACAACTTCTACTACGAGACTGATGTTGACGACCTCGGTCGCATTACTGGCGTGCGTGGTCCTAACGAGTTGGCTACGGGCGTGCCTTATGCCATCGCCTTTGAATATCAGTCTTTGGCTACTTTTGGTGAGAGTGGCATTACAGCTCCTGCTTACGCAGTGACCAAGCACTACGACATCCAGCACCCTAACGATGACTTGGAGACCGTTACGTTCGTTGACGGTTTCGGAAGAGCCGTGCAGGTGAAGAAGGACGGTGTTGTGACAAGTGCTTCCAAGGGAAGCTCTGCCAAGGACGAGAACGTGATGATTGTCAGCGGAAGAAACGTGTATGACGCTTTCGGACGTGTGGCAAAGGCTTTCTATCCTACAACGGAAGGAACCGGATCGAAGTCCACATTCAGCAAGTCATTTGACAATGTATCTCCAACGGTTACTGTTTATGACGTGCTTGACCGTGCTACCTCAGTGACATTGCCGGACAACTCTACGACAACTACGGCATATACTGTTGACAACGGCAGTCATGCACTTGTTACAACCGTCACAGACGCACTCCATAATGTGCAGGCTACCCATACCAATGGCAGTGGCAAGACGGTGAAGACCATCCAGAAGAGCGGACCTGACGGTGAGATTACTACCTCGTTTGAGTATGACGGCATACAGCGCCTTGTTCGTGTCACCGACACGGAGGGCAATGTGACAACCTCTACTTACGACATGGGTGACCGCCGTACTGAGGTGAACCATCCTGCAAGCGGCATCACAAGTTTCACTTATGATGCTCTCGGCAATGTGCAGACAAAGCAGACTGCCAACCTTGCAAAGGAAGGCAAGTTCATCACCTACGATTATGACTATCAGCGTCTGACGGGTATCAACTATCCTGACCACCCGGAGAACAACGTGAAGTATTACTATGGTGGTCGCAATGCCTCTCAGAACCGTATCGGTAGGTTGATGCTACGTGAGGACGGAACGGGTGCCATTGAGTATTTCTATGGCAAGATGGGCGAGGTGACGAAGACTCGCCGCACGATGATTGTGCCTAACCAGGCGATTGCTACTTATGTCACACAATGGACATACGACAGCCACAACCGCCTGTTGGAGATGATTTATCCTGATGAGGAGAAGATTACTTACTCTTACAATCTCGGTGGTCAGCTTGAAAAGGTTCATGGCTACAAGTCATACGGCTACGATTATGTAAGCAAGATTGGCTATGACAAGTTCGAGCAGCGCACATACTTGAAGTACTGTAATGGTGCTGAGACGTTCTACACCTACGACCCACAGCGTCGCAGATTGCAGAACCTCACGGTAAACAGTGGTGGCAACACCATCATGGATAACGCTTACACTTATGATGCGGTAAGCAATGTGCTCAGCGTGGTAAACGGTGCGTCAGTTCCACAGAGTGGCAAGGCTGGCGGACAGATGGCGCATACCTATACATACGATGCCCTCTACCGTCTTGTAAGCGCAACAGGTACTTATACAGGTGCGGATAACAAGACAGCAAGCTACACTCTTGCGATGGGCTACGATAACATGCACCGTATCACATCGAAGCGTCAGATTCTCACGCAGAACAATGTGCAGTTCAACGGTACATTGAATGCAGGTTATGATTTGTCATACACCTATGGAACAGAGACAGGCAAGAAGTTCCAACTCGCCAATGTGAAGGATGTGAACTACCGCACTGAGGAGACGCCTTCTGAAAGCGAGAATGTGAACAACAATTATGCCTACGAGTATGACGCAAACGGTAATCTCGTTTATGTCAACACAAGCCGTACCAAGAAGGATGGCGTGGCTGACGAGAAGACCACGGAACGCAAACTCAAATGGGATGAGGAGAACCGTCTCCTTGCTTCTGATGACAATGGCTTCGTGACTAACTACTGGTATGATGCAGACGGTGAGCGTACGGTGAAGACATCAGGTGAGAGTGACCAAGTTTATGTGAACTCAGAGTTTGCTGGTGGTCGCACAAACACAGCCAAGTTCTCA
>NZ_JAPDUW010000005.1 GCF_026015295.1 Segatella copri
AGGAGGCTATCTTCTTTTCCAGCTTCGCCTTGTCAAGCAAATCGGTATTTCCGGAGAGAATAGCCATATACTCTGAAAAATTCATGCCCGATTTCTCGTCCATCGTTCCCTCGTCAATGGTTCTCGCCCCCAAGGCTCCGCTTTTCAACTGCGAGATAAAAGTCTGCTTGCAGTGCAGGAGGTTGAACTTGTACGAGTCAAGCGACTTTTCCACCGCATAGATGATGACATCCACCTTGTTGTCGGCATACAGCTTGGCAATCTCGTTGCCGGCACGCACACCTCGACCGTCACGCTGTGCCAAGTCTGACGGTCGATCGGGTAGGTCAAGGGCATTGCTGCCCTCTTCCCCCCTAAGAACCGTACATGAGAGTTTCCCCTCATACGGCTCAAGCTTTTCTAAGCCTCTGTTTGTATGCAGAGACCGGCTCAAACTACTTCTTGTTTCCATTTGATTTGCGGGATAATTTAAAACATTCATCATGAACCAACAGATTGCATTTCTTTCCGTTTTGAACGGTTGGCATGACATTCCATGCCTTGTGCGTATCAATAGGCTCACCGCATATAGGACATTTGCGTCCTTGCTTTTCCCATAGGTACAGCAGTGACTTGCGTCCTTTTAGCGTAACAAGCATTTTCGACTTCTTTCTTTTATAGAAGTACAGACGACAGTCTGCATCAAACGGGTTCATGTCTCCTTTAATCTGCGTGTATTGCAGGAATGGAAACGATGAAGTCAGAGACAATAATGTCAATTGGTCTTCCTTTCCGTTTGGTTTCTTGAATTTTGAAGCGAAAGTCCATTTGTTCCCTCGAATGTCATGCCAATATCGGTCTTTTATCCACCGTTTCCCTTTCTTGGAATGACGACGTTTTGCCCATTGCCATAGTGAGAGGAATATCTGATGGTCGATTCTGTGAAATGAATCACGTGTCGCTCCATGCTGATAATAACCTCCCCATCCTCGGATTTTAGAGTTCAACATTCTGATTAACGACTCCTGTCTGCAACCCTTGTTCTCCTTAATTACCTTACGGATATTCTCCATAAAGCGTTTCTCGGATTTCTTTGTCGGCTTGGTCAATATGTCCTTGCCGTATTTGCGGATATTAAAGCCAAGAAAATCAAAACCGTCATGCACGTTGGTTATCACCGTCTTTTCCTCTGATAAGGTCAGACCTCTTTCAGACATAAATTCAGCAACCAATGGCTTGATTTCATTTTCAAGAGTTTCCTTGTTCTCGCAAGTGATGATAAAATCATCCGCATAACGTACAAGGTTCACCATTGGTGAATACAACTTACCATTAACATGATGGCGCTTATATCTATCTGCAAGAGCTTTCTGCAATCCGTCCAAAGTCATATTGGCAAGTGTCGGAGAAATTATACCACCTTGCGGTGTTCCTTCCTCGGTCGGGAACATTTGCTTGTTGAAAACATAGCCACATTTCAACCATTTTCGGAGTATTGCCTTATCCATTGGGATATTGGCAAGTAACCACTCATGGCTGATATGGTCAAAACACCCTTTTATGTCACCCTCCAAAATCCATTCGGGAGAATATCCCTTTCGGAGAATGTTATGACATTGCTGTATTGCATCCATACAGCAGCGTTCCTTGCGGAAACCGTATGAACGAGTATCAGCTGTAGTTTCTGATACAGGCTCCAATGCCATAAGATAGAGTGCTTGCATGGCTCTGTCTTTCATTGTCGGTATTCCCAACGGTCGCAGTTTGCCGTTGCTCTTCTTGATATGAACTCTTCTCAGCGGCATTGGCTGGTAGCCTCTGCGTTTGAGTTGGGTTATTGCTTGCATTTTAGCTTTAGGGGTATCCCATATTTCTTTGTCAACCCCAGGAGTACAACCACCCCCGTTAGAAGTAACCCTCTTTACGGCTAAGGCTTTTGCGTAAAAAGAGTGGGTAAGCGTCCATTGCAAGGCTTTCACCTTGTTATGTCTGCCTTCCTTCTGAGCCTTTACAATACGAGCTTGAAGCTTCTTAACAGCTTGCTCCGCCTTAGTCCAGTCTATTCTGTCCCAATTTGATTGCAGGTTGTCAGTCGGCGCACACGATTGGTCGAGGAGATTTTCTTTGATTTTATCGTTCATTTGCATTCCTACTTTAAAAAGTTCTAAAAGTTTATTGTAAAGAATTACCATTTGGCTAATGTTGGGTATTTGCCTCCCAAACATTACCACAGAAGTCTGCCCACTTTCGTGGTAGGTTGATGTTGTCCCTTGTCAACTCGTGATAAGTGGCTCAAACCCTATCCGTCCCATTACAGAACGGCATTCGCTTTCTCTGTTATCTTATACCTGCACATCATTCAGCATCCATTACTTTCAGCTTACCTGTCTTTTGTCTGACAGGAGATGTACAGGCTTACCATGTTCCACATAGATAACTAACGGATAGGTTAGGTTCTGTCTCATCCTCCGACGGTCTTTACATCCGTGTAATCCTACCATGGAGAGGATTATCTGACCGCATCCCATTTTGGGTAGAGTGTATCAGTATCTTGCACTCTTTTACGACATTACGAAGTTTACTAACAGTTCGCTTACGCTAACCATACTATCCAGCCTCGCCACTCTACGGTATGATACTAACCATACTTGACTTCCCCTCACGGTTCTGTCTTGTCTTGTGAAAGTGTACTTTGTCCCGACCGCTTAATACAACATTAAGGTGCATCGGTCGGTAGGCTACCGCTGACGGAACAGCGGGTTAAAACTGATACTTAAAGTATCATTCCAACAATTATCTATGCGACTTCATGTCGCACCCACGGTGTGTCCAAATGATGAATAGCAACACACCTTTTTTGTGCATTTACGCCTGTACC
>NZ_JAPDUW010000006.1 GCF_026015295.1 Segatella copri
AGGGGCAAGACCATATTCCGCAATATCCTATGGGATGCAGACGGAAGCGGAAGCGATGTGTTCACATTCGCCTATTATGACGGCATTTCCTATGATGCCACTCCTACGCCGTCAAGTTGCGAGAATGGAGTTCCACGCAATGACGGGTATATCGACATCGGCATCAACATCGGTACACCAGTCTATTCCTATGTGCTCAGCGTTGACACCGTTGCAGGAAAAGTAAAAGGAGAAACCATTGCCAGAGGAACATTCTTCGGTGACACGCATAGAATCACGAATCTTGCCCCCGGCGCCTATGCGCTGTCCGTATCACAAGGTGGAGGCAACGAGATTTATGCCACTGGCAACGCACTCTACACCTCATACTCACATGACACCAGGACCTATCTGTCTGGCGACATCTCATGGACGGTGAACGATACAAAATCAAACTACCGTGTGGGATTGGAGCCAAGCCTCACGGACGAGATCACCCAATATGGCTTCGACGTGCGGGGCGACAAGGCGCATATCATAACCGGTGGATATACAAGCCTAACCAAATATGTCACCATCAAGCCTGGCGATGTGCTCAGTGTTACAGTCCGCAATATGCAGGTCACATACAAGTTGAACGGACAGACCGTGCATCATGAATATGTCTGGTCACTTCGTGCATGGCGGTTCTGCATCAAGTACGGAAAGGGCGAGACACATATCACAGACCTTACCGTAAACGGTACGCCTGTAACCTCATTCACCACAAGGGGCAACGTGCAGATAGAAACACCCAAGAAGTGTACGACAACGATGACCGTCTATGTCGGCAGCGAGTGTGATGCAAGTATGCCTAACGGAACACAGGCAAGGGAGAACCATGTGGGCAGCTCGGACAGACAGGCTGACAACTCCTTCATTTCTGGAGAAGACGAGGATTTCACTGTCAATGGCAACGGTTCTACGACAGGCATCTACGAGGCTAAACTCACACAGGACAAGCCTGCTGCAGCCACATTGATGGTGTTTGACGTATCAGGCAAACTGGTAGTGTCACGCCAAATGACAGGCGAAAGCGTCAAGCAGGCCGACTTCAAGGTTCCCGCATCGGGTGTGTATGTCGTGAAGGCAATCTCCGAGAATGGGGAGCATACAAGGAAAATCTCAGTAAAGTAACTTAAAGGAAGATACGCATGAAGAATTATATACAGAAGGTGGCGTGGGCATTGGTTTTACTGCTTGCCGCCACACTGTCCCTTTCGGCAAAGGACGGGACAGCCGTGAGAAAACTCTTCAAGAAGGGTGTCTCTGACAGTATCTCCGTAGGAGGTAGCAAACTGGTCGTTCTTCAGAAAGACCTCATTCGGAACAGAAGCCTTTCCGTGAACTCTATCGGAGAGGAGAATGTTCCTGAGCTTGACTTTGCCATGACCAA
>NZ_JAPDUW010000007.1 GCF_026015295.1 Segatella copri
AACAGAAATGTCGCAGACACAAAATCCCCTTACCCCATAAAGCGACTTGAGGTAATACGCTGGTTTAACCAGAAAAGCATGGTCTTTAACCAAAGTCTGTCTTGAACAGGTTGGCATAAGCATTGTTGTCTGAGTAAATGTTCAATACATGCCTACGTGATGTCTTAATCCATTTCGCAGGAACAGAGATGAACTTGAAAACAAAGGTCTTGATTCTGCTGGTGGCACGCAATCCAAATTCATGGGTTTTCAATCTCTGCATAATAGCTTTGTAGAAGTTTCTGATGAGAGCTGTCATAAGCAGGAATACAGTATTCTGTGCCATGAACGATTTTGGCAATCGATTCCAGCCAAAGCCATTGTTCATGTCATCGAAGATGCGTTCCTTGCCACCACGAAGATTGTAGAATTCCACGATGTCTCTTGCACTCGACTTGTAATCGTTAGTCAGTATACATCTGTAGGTATATTCGCCTTCCCAAATGTCAAGGTATCCATCTATTCGCCTTTGTCTCTGTATGACAAGACGATACGGTTTTCCTTTCCATTTCTCAACAAGGATAGAATTCAACTCAAACTCAATACCGTTGATTTCAACAGTTTTCCATCCAGTTAAGGCAAACATGGAATCGTAGAAAGAAGAGCATCTGTTGGCACGAATATAAAAATGCCTGCAATGAGCCTCTACCATATCTACGATTTCCTCCGAACATGAGCCGCAATCCATGCGGGCACGAGAAATATATATTTCCGAAGCCTCCAATCGCTTGAAGATTCTTTCCAAAGTCTCTCTTTGGTTGAAGCGCACGTTTGTGTTACCGTCTCTATTTTCAATACCGACAATCATGTCGTTAATGACTGCCACCCCTGGACTATAGCCCAAGAACTTCTTGTAGGTTGGTTTTGCATCATACTTCTCTGTTTCAATGAACTGATGGTCAAAGTCAAAATCATACTCTTGACCGGATTTCAATTGACCAGTAGCAAGCAGGGCATTGACCAGTAAGCAGTTCATCTTGTCTGCAGTATTGAAATCATAGGATTTGCCAGAAGCAGACTTATAGGTGATGCTCTTAAAAGTCAGTTCTTCGATAGCACGTAATATGGTGTCTGCGCTGCAAGTGCGAAGAGTTGGATGAAGAGACAAATGTTTCATCAGGTGAGTTGTAACATCCTCAATACATGAGCCACCACAAAGATATACGCACATCAGAGAGCGTAGAATCTCGCTATATTGATAACCAAACATAGTGCATCTCAATCCCAAGGTGGAATCTATGGTTTGAGCTAAAAGAGCATCAAATTGCTCCATAATCGAAAAAATTCCCCCAAAAGGAGTGAGTTTCTC
>NZ_JAPDUW010000008.1 GCF_026015295.1 Segatella copri
TGTCATATCAGGCTTGGAGCATCTTATGTTGCTGTTGCTGTTGATGTCGAAATCACCTTCACCGCTTGGGTCTATGAGCATGACGGTACGCTTGCGGCAATAGTCCGAGAACTCCCTGTCCGGTGTGAGGTCATAGCTCAACTCTGCCATATAACCGACATCATCGATTCCTCCTGTCCTCAAGCCTGCCATGTTCAAGGCGGACTCTGCTCCTTCCGTTCGGATAATGCCCACATTTGTGTCTGTGTCAGTTGCATCAGAAAGGGATATGGTTCTTGTCGCACTTCCTGTTCCGTCAACACGCAGATAGATGTTTTTGCCTTCCTTGCGGATAGAGATGTCCGTTCCGTCAACATCCGTGGCGATGTATGAATTTGAGACCGCTCCGTTGATGATCGGATAAACAACTCCAGCATTGGTGAACCGGAATCCATACTTGCATGTGCTGCCACCGATGCTTCCGAAACCAACGTCAAAAGTCGGGTGACTTGTCGGACAGGTGAACTCAAAGGCACCGCCACCTCCAACAAGGGCTGGTGTCGTGGCATAAGCTCCGGAAGCGGCTTTCTCTTGGATGATATTGTCAGTAAAGCCATTCCTTGACACTTCAAATCCTTGCGCAGTCCATCTTGCCACTGTACTGTCGGGCTTTGACGGCACGTTGGTCTTGACCATCCATGTACGTTTCATGACATGCCACAGGGAATCTGTAGGTGATGTATATGTTGCAAGTGCCACATCATCGTCGCCCCAGAAAGTGAAGCCTCTGTCCGGCATCGGATTGCCGTTTTCACGTCCCATGACAAGCAGACGGGAAGCGGATGAAGGGTTGTATGGATTTGCGTCATGGTAAGTTCCGTTCTCCTTCAAGGCCGCATATACCGGACTTTCCTCATATGATGTTGCGGAAAGCGGTTGGGAGAGACTTCCTGCCGTGTCGGTTCCAACAGCTGTGACCCTATGGTGGTAGGCTTGGTTCTCCGCCATGTCCCAAGTCAGGTTTCCGTCGCTGTCAAGATACGAGCCTTTGAGGGTGATGCCGTACTTTACCGCCAGATAGCTCTCCACTTTTCTGCGCTCATCGGGTGTAAGCATCCTGCTGAACACAATAAGCTCAGGGGCATATCCCCGGATGGAAGCATTACCGAAGAGCGAGGTCGGGAAATCCGTACCGAAA
>NZ_JAPDUW010000009.1 GCF_026015295.1 Segatella copri
GTGTTTTCATTTGTACTCCGAGTGTGTACAGTTTCAAACCATGATTTACATTCTAACATAAGAAACTGAAGCCGTGACCATTTGTGTATTTTTGCCAAACTAACTCCAGTACATACAACAGATGTAAAAGATTTCTGCAAAATTGACAGAAATCATAAGAAAAAAACGCCAAACCAGCAAATTTCTTAAAGATTATATCCGTTTATTAAGATTATTTTTGTATATTTGCAGCATTAGTTTGGTGGTAAAGCCTATTGGCCTGCCACGTGACAATAGGACTTTACGGAGCAAGCCTATATCACAATTCTTCTCCGTAGTAACAGTCCGTTCTCTCTCACTGGTCTCTCCCTGCGCGGCAGAGGCATACGTTTTTATATTTTTCAAACACTCCAAATTGACAGCGCATGAGAAAGTTTACTTCTTTGTTACTGTTAGGCTTCGCTATCGGCAGTTTCGCGCAAACGCCCGGAGGAGTCAGCGGAAGCGAACTGTGGTTCAAGACTGCGCCTTTGAACTCAGACCTGCAAGGTTATTACCGTTGGCAGGATTTCTCTGGGGATTCCATACGGCTGATGCTATTGGACAGCCGTGGCGTCAAGTCTGAACTTACTCTTCCGAACAGTTCAGTCCATTACTTCAACTTCAATCCGAGTCTCTGGCTCGCAGACGGATTCCGTAGTCTGAGTGCCAAACTCAAACACGGCAACCTCTCACAGGCTACCGTCATCGGTGTCTTTTCACCGGAACTGGCAACCATCGGCAAGGATATGGTTGTCTATGCCCTTGACGGCCGCAAGGGCGACGGAGCCATTCTGAGCAAGGACAAAGCCGTAAGGGGTAGAGGTGTTGAACCGCTGGACTATGGTTCAGCATCGGGTGAAGACCTGCTTTATCAATCAAGTGATTCTTTGTCCGAGAACGGTTTTAAGGAAAGCGCTCTGCGAGTTGTGTCCTACTTCAAGGTAAGCAATCCTTCAACAACATTGTGGGGAGACAACTCCAACACCACATTATTCATCGGAACCCCTTCCACCTCTGGCAG